>JAYURE010000510.1:0-4243 GCA_043756345.1 Deinococcales bacterium
CAATGGTCTATGACGTGGGTGTAATCCCGAATTTGTTGTCCATCGCCATAAACCGGCAGCGGCAAATCAAGCAGTGCACTGGTCGTGAACAGTGGCACCACTTTCTCGAGGTACTGGTACGGTCCAACATTGTTGCTGCCCCGCGTGATGGTCACTGGCAGGTTGTAGGTCACGAAGTACGACAGGGCCAAGTGATCGCTGGCGGCTTTGCTGGCGCTGTATGGACTGCGAGGGTGCAGGCCGTCCGTCTCGAGGCTGTGATGGTCGCCTTCAATCGTGCCGTACACCTCATCGGTGCTGATCTGATGAAATCGCAGTTTGTGTTCGCGTGCCACCTCGAGCAGAACGTGCGTGCCGGTGACATTAGTTTGGGTGAACACAAATGGATTCAGGATGCTTTGATCGACGTGGGTTTCGGCGGCGAAGTTGATGATCGCATCGATCTTGTTGGCTTGCACGACATGTCGGACCAGTTCGAGGTTGCCAATATCGCCAATGACAATATTGAGGTTCGGATTCTCGAGGTGTCCGGTCAGGTTGTCTGTGCGGGCGGCGTAGGTCATTTTGTCCAAAACTGTGACTTGGATCTCCGGTCGAGTCTCGAGGACATGACGAACAAAGTTGCTGCCAATGAAGCCACAACCACCTGTGACAAGGACGTGTTTGAAGTTTGACATTTGGTCTTCCCCGGTTGCGTTGGAAGTGACCGTCTCTGGGACGGCCTGATCGTTCCGGCTGAGCGTAACACCCAGCCTAAAGTCCCTGCTGGTCAAAATTCACACGATTTGTGCTGTTGCTGTCCTGCCGTGAAGGGATGCGCCCCAAAGCACCTTGCTATCACGTTCTCGAGTATCTTCAGTTTCGTTAAGTGGGGGTAAAACCGGTTCGGGTATTCAGTATTCTGGCATGGCCCAGCGAATCGATGAGTTTGAATTGATATTTCTTTCGCTACAGATATTACACTTACGTGCTACTATTTGAATGGAGGGCCGCATGAAAACCATTCCAGCATCCGTCAGCACCCCAACCGAGATCGAGGCTGCCCGAGTCCTCAGCCAACTCCTGAACCAACACCGAGGCTCAAACACTGAATTCAGCATTGGCAACAAAACCGTTCAACTTCCGAGCGGCGTGACCAACCTGATGCTCGAGGTGCTCAACCAGGTCGCCAGCGGACATCACGTTCATATCCTGCCCGACAACACGATGCTCAGCACCGCCGAGGCTGCCGACTTGCTCAACGTCTCGCGCCCATTTCTGACGCGATTGCTCAATGAGGGGCAATTGCCGTATCAAATGGTCGGAACGCACAAACGCATCCTGCTCGAGGATGCCCTGCATTACAAAGCGGTCCAACGCCAAAAAAGCCTCGAGATCATGCGCGAACTTTCTGCCGAAGCCCAAGACCTCGATTTCGGTTACTGATGGACCCCATCCCAAACCGTTCAGCCCAGTTCAAACGTCCCATTGTGGTACTTGATGCGAACATTTTGTTTCCGGTCCCCTTGTGTGACCTGTTCATGCACTTGGCCATCGTCACGGCCATTCGAGTTCACTGGTCGGAACGCATTGAGGCGGAATGGGTTCGCAACCTGATTGGCAAACGACCAAACCTCGATCCGGGCCGGGTTCACCATCGGGCAACCCGTATGAACACGGCCATGCCGGACGCGATGGTCACGGGTTCCGAAACGCTCGAGAGGCAATTGCTCGAATCGGGCATCAACTTTCCTGATCCAGATGACCTTCATGTACTGGCAACCGCGATTCACGCTTCGGCAGATACGATCATCACCAAGAACCTGACCGACTTTCCAAGCGAAATCCTGGCGAAATTCGACCTTGAGGCGTTGCACCCAGATCTTTTCGTGCAACACCTGCTCGAGTTGAACCCTGATGGTGTGCTTCAAGCGGTTCGCAATCAGCAGGCGAGTCTGTACAAACCGGCACAAACCATGACCCAGGTGCAGACGCTCGCCAAGCAAGGTTTGATCCTAACTTCGGCACGGTTACAAACCTTGCTCGAGGCTGATTCGAGTTGAACACGGCGGGTAAAACCGGTTCGGGTGTATCAGTCTTCTGATTTGGCCTGTCGCAAGGGTTTATCGAGTTTTGCACCCTCGAGTCGCGGCGGATGTTCTCCGAGTGTATGCAACGCCCGCCGCAGGTTGACCACTCCCTCGCGGTTGAGTTGCAGTACGTCCATGCTGGCCCGACCAGTCGGGGTCAACCCAACCAGCAAAGTGAAATCGTCGCTCCATGTGAAATGCTCGAGCCAGACATGCGCTCGCGGATGGTACAGCGGGGCAATCAGGCCGGTCGCGGGGTCGCGGGCCTCTGTCCTGGTGAATTTGAAATTGTTGCAGCCCTGGCAGGCGAGGGCCAGGTTCTCAAGATTATCCGTGCCGCCTTTGGCTTTGGGCAGAATGTGCTCGACACAGAACCCGTGTGTGGCGTAACGCATTTAGCTTTGGCAATACTCGCAGCAAGCGTGCGACCGTTCGAGCACGAATTGCCGTTCGGTTTCGGTCACAGATTGGCTGCAACGCGAAGCGGTGGTGTGCGGATGCCCTCTCGCATGACCTGCTCGAGCGTCACGCCACGGTTGCGGGCGAGATCACCGAGTATCAGGACCCGTTTCGCTTCAAGCTTCTCGATCACATCGGTCAACCTGAGCAATTGTGTGTACTCGTCATCGGTCAGGGTCAGCGCGTCACGCTTGTCGAGCAGGTCAGCAAACCGTGCCTGAACGTCCGTCGGGATCGCGTGATGGATTTGCTCGAGCATTCGGGTTTCTTCACCTGACAGGTGCGGCGCGTACCGGCTGGCCCGCAATTTCAGGGCATGCGTGACGAGCGTATCGAGTTCATCCGGCGGGAGGTGCTCGAGGGTGTGCAGGGTTTGTTCGAGAAGCCTGGTCACGTCTTCAGGGTATCACGGCGTCCCAGGTGCATTGGTACGTGAATGCCATGTGGGTGCAGCCTCAGATTGGGACAAGGCCAAGAGTTGAAAGTGGAAAGTTCAAAGTGAAAAGAAAAAACTCGAGCCTCACACACTTTCCACTTTTCACTTTTCACTGCTTTTTCTTAAAAACCGGTTAGTCCCATTTCACGGCTGCACCCATGCCATGTTCAGTGGGTTTATAAAAATAGACTAAATCGGCTAAACTGCTTCAAATTCAAACCCCGAGGGAATTACACCCCAAGCACCTTGCTTCCACTTTCTCGGGTATCTTCAGTTTCGTTAAGTTGGGGTAAAACCGGTTTGGGTGTTCGATCTTCTGGCGTGCCGCTTGCGTTTATCGCACAATGGGCTGGCCGCATCAAACGGGTTTTAATATTACCTGTGATATCATGCTGGCGTGAGCAAGAAACAAAAGCGTCTCGAGACGATGCGGAATAATCCCAGAGATTGGTCAATTGATGACCTCATCAGCATCGCTACCAGCTTGGGCTTTGAAGTCCGGCAGGGCGGCAAGGGCTCACACGTGGTGTTTACCAGTCCCTTCGGGGCAACGCAAACGATTCCCGCAAAACGACCAGTGAAAGCCATTTAGGACTTGGGATGAAATAACTTCCCGATTTCAGAAATAACGCCCTGTATACAGCAAAATTTTGCGAAACTGAACAGGGAAGTTATTTCATCCTGGATACTTACGTCAAGCTTCTGCCTCTTGATCCAACACCGGCACCTGCGGGCCTGGATCGCTCGACATGCTTGATCTAACTTTGACCCCCAGCAAGGAGGAAAGCGAATGAAGTACCAAATGGAAGAGTACAAGCTCGAGATTCGGCACTTGGATGAGGCTGATGGAGGTGGTTTTCTCGCCTCTTTCCCCGATTTGCCTGGTTGCGTGGGTGATGGTGACACCCCAGAGGCAGCCATTCAGGACGCCCGTGACGCATTCGAGGCGTGGGTCGAGGCGCGGGTCGCCCTGGCCCTGCCGATCCCAAGGCCAGGTGTTCAGGTCAGTGGCAAACTGCTGGCCCGCCTGCCCAAGAGTTTGCATGCTGCGTTGCTCGAGCGTGCCGGTCTTGAGGGGGTCAGCGCGAACACGCTTTTGGTTTCTTTGGTTGCAGAAGGTATGGGCAAACGGGTTTCTGGATAGGTTCAACATCGCTTTGCTTTCATGGTCTCGAGGCTTCAGGGGTGCAGCCGCAGAATGGGACACGTCTCGACGCAACCCATAAAAAAGTGCGTTTACGACTGGAATCGACTCAATTCCTCTGGTTTCACACTCGAA
>JAYURE010000511.1:0-1569 GCA_043756345.1 Deinococcales bacterium
TTCAATGGACCACTGCGCTCGAGTACGTTACGTGCCGCGTTTGGATTTCCGTTTTGCGCATGGATCGCGGCGATGCTGACGAATACCCAAGATGTGCCCGAGTCTCGATCTGCTTTTACAGCGTTGGCAGCGCAATCAAATTCTTTAAGGGCATCCGTGTGCCTTCCCATCAAGCGGTACGTGTGCCCGAGTCCCCAATAGGCTTGACGAAGGTCATCCTCATCGTGTGCCCCGTTGATCGCCTGTTGGTACGTGAAGGCGGCGCGTTCAAATTCTTTCAGTGCCCGCCGTGACGCGGCGATCCCGCACATGGCACGGCCACGAAACTCTCGGGCTTCGGATTGATGGCTGAGGCGTTCCATCTCGAGAAAATGCGTTTCCGCCTCGGGCAGCAAATGTCGCAGGCAGGAAAGGCCGATGTTGTAACGGAGTCGCGCCGCGTAATGCGGATCGTTTTGCAGCAGAGCCAAAGCTTGCGCCCAAATGCTTCGGGCCTGTGGTGCAAATCCAGATTGGTCTTCGCAAACCCCCTCCTCGAGCAAACATCGTCCGAGCGAGATTCCAGTCAAAATGGTTTTGGCCTGCGCGAACGCTGTACGCCACCCATCACGACCGAGTTCAAACAAGGCCACGCCTCGGATTCGCCAGAGCAAACCAAGCTCAAACCCTCGAGCCTGAGAGACAGACGCGGCCAGTTCGAGTGCCATTTCATATTGCTCGGAACGCAATGCCAACCATGCACGGTACGGTTGCACAGCTTGTTCGGTCACTGGAATTTGCTGGAGGAAATCGTACAGACCCTTCAAGTCCGCTGCGACGCAATGGGCTCGAGCGCAGAACAACAGCCACGTTTCGGAACTGACCCGCAATTCGAGCGGCACGCTCGTCATCACCTGGAGCACTTCGAGTTGCTGCCGTTGCGTTCGTGCAGCGTTAAACATCAACTCGAGTGAATGACAAACCTGATCGAAACGTTTCGCACTCAGCAAGGCTTGCACCGATTCCATCAAGCCCTCAGCGTTCCATCTGGGTTGCACTGGCTTGGATCGGTTCGGCATTGGACGGGCAGCATAACAAGTTGAATGGTGTCTCGAGGGCGCAAAACACACCCTCGAGACGGGTTTTGCTTAACCGCCACCGCCGCCTTTGGGATCGTCACTGGCGATCACATTGGCCGGATGATGGTTTGCAGAGGTGAGTGAGGCGACGCTCGCCACGGTTGCCACAGCCGCCAACAGTGCGACCAACAAAAACTTTGCTCGAATCAATTTCATGATGGGCCTTTCAACACAGGCGCTTTTGCGCAACAAGATCGGGGTTTCCAAACGCCACACGGTTTCTGCCAGGGATGTCCTCCGGCACAAACAATGCGGGCAGATGGCGACAAGATTTGTCGCCGGTTCTCGAGACAGCAAAACGGCACGAAACACAACTGCCACAGCCGCTCGAGACGGGAAACCCATTCAGGACGAGCGTACTTGATTAGCGTTGCGCGTAAGCTGCCGCCAGCGCATCAAATCCACTCGAACCGGATAACTTCGCCGACTCAATCACGCTCTTATAAGCCAT
>JAYURE010000512.1:0-1568 GCA_043756345.1 Deinococcales bacterium
AACGCCTGCACCTGGAAACGGTGGGCAATTGGTTTCACAACCCGCAGGAACAGCGTTTTACGTCGATTGCAACGCTGGAAATGACAACAATGCTGGAACCAGTCCTGCCAACGCCTGGCGCAGCATGTACAAAGCCAACGCTGCCAAACTGACCGCAGGACAATCACTGCTCTTCAAACGGGGCTGCACCTGGACCGGTCCGCTCTGGGCAGGCTGGTACGGCACAAGCAACGCACCTGTGTTTGTCGGAGCCTACGGCGATGGCAACGCCCCAATGATCCGTAACGGATATCCAGCCGCTGTTGCTGTCTCAGGCGAGAATGTTGTCATTGACAGTCTCGAGGTCAGCGCAGACCGACCAGGCTCCTACAGCAATGCTCAAAGATGCAAAGGAACCCCGAATGCCTGGCTGATCGGCTTTGAATTCACCGGCAATGCCAAATTCAATACCATTCAACGCTCCAGAGCCAGTGGTTTTTCCGCAGGGTTGCGATTCGGCGGCGGCTACAAAAACCGCGCCATCTACAACACCCTGGCCTACAACAACGTCATGTCAAACAACACGCCCTCCTGGGAAGGCTCAGACAACGACACCGGCGCATTCGGAATTCTGGTCAATGCCAACGACAACGAAATTGCCTACAACAACTTCACTGGAAATTCTGCTTGTAGCGAAGATTACGGCGTCGATGGAGCCTCGATTGAGGTCTTTGAGGCGAGTGGTAACTACATTCACCACAACAGTTCCATTAACGACACGACCTTCAGTGAACTTGGAGGATCGTGGAATAACCCGTCGCAAAACAATACGTTCGCCTACAACCTTTACGCACCAATCAAAACCGGTGGTGAACTGTTGGTCTTGCGTGGGTATGAGAGCAAATGGGGCGGAAATCCAGGCACAAAGTTCTACAACAACACCGCATTCATGGTCAGCGTTGGCATTTCTTGTGCCGACGGATGCAGCAGCCGCATCCTGAGCGCCCACAACAACATCATCGTTTCGCGTCAAAACACGGAAAAAGGTGCACTGTGGGCCACCGGACCATTTGATGAAGGCAACAACATTTACTGGAAACTGGGTGCAGAGACCTCGGCCCGAATTGAAGGGGGCGGCATCGCCTCGAGTTCCAAAGTGGTCGATCCGAAATTCGTGAACCCCTACAATTACGATTTCACCCTCGCAGCCAACAGTCCAGCAATCAACTCGGGAGCAACCTGGGTGGTACAATCCCTGGGTATCACCTCGGATTTGATCGGAACCCCACTGCCGGGCAACAACCTCGACATTGGTGCTCTCGAGCGTCGCTAAAAAGTTTCAAACTCAACTCGAGCAAAATCCCAACGGCCACCAAAATGCCATTGGGATTTTTCGTGCCGAATCACGTGTATCAAATTGCGTGTATCAAATTTCGTGTATCAAATTTCGTGTATCAATTCCAGGCACAAAGACGCGGGATTGGTCACACACCAGTTTCAAACCAAACCGTATGATTTGAAGGCGATGGTCGCTATCCCCTCGAGTTCCATCCTGTTTGAAACGCTCTCCGAAGCGATGCTGACCGTCA
>JAYURE010000513.1:0-4234 GCA_043756345.1 Deinococcales bacterium
TCAGCACCTATCAGGCGACATCTGGCGCGGGCGCGAAAGGCATGCAGGAACTCGAGGATCAAACCCGCAACGCGCTCGAGGGCAAGCCGGTGACGAACAACGTCTTTGCGCACAGCATCGTCTTCAATGTCATTCCGCACATCGACAGTTTCCAGCCAAACGGGTACACCAAAGAGGAAATGAAGGTCGCTTGGGAAAGCCGCAAAATCATGCGGGCACCGGACATCAAAATTTCCTGCACCGCCGTTCGCATTCCAACCATGCGCACGCACAGTGAAGCGATCACGCTCGAGCTTGAGAAAGCCGCCGATCCAGCCGAGGCTCGAGCGATTCTCGCCAAGGCTCCCGGTGTGGAGGTTCGTGACGATCCGGCGCAAAACCTGTACCCGATGCCGTTGACCTCGACTGGGAAATACGATGTCGAAGTTGGGCGGATTCGCTCGAGTGAGGTCTTCGATGGTGGATTGGAGTTGTTCGTTTCGGGCGATCAACTTTTGAAGGGTGCAGCTTTGAACGCCGTGCAAATCGCCGAATACATGCAAGTCAAGGGGTTGATCTGATGTCGAACCCTGTTTTTAAAGAACTAATTGCAGAGTTTGAACAGGCCCTCAGCAACGGTCAAGAAATCTTCCTTGACTTGAGTCACAGCGGTCAAGACGATCAGCCGATCAAACCCGGTAAGTGGACACCTCGAGAAATCATCGGTCACTTGATCGACAGTGCCAGCAACAACCATCAGCGTTTTGTGCGGGCGCAGATTCCAGCGTGCCTCAAAAACGGTGTGCTCGAAATCGACGGTTACGATCAGAACGACTGGGTCAAGGTTGGTCATTACAACAGCCGCGACATGTTCACCCTGGTAGAACTTTGGGACACGTACAATGAACAGTTGATTCACATCATTGAAAACACACCCAGCGAAAATCTTGAAACGCAAATTCGGATCGGTGCTGGTGGAGCCGTGACGCTCGAGTTTTTGATTCGTGATTATCTGCGTCACCTCAAACATCATTTGGCGCAACTGCCACCGGTGAAAGCATGATTGTCATGAAATTCGGTGGAACGTTGATGGGTTCCACAGCCGCGATTCAACATTCCGCCAGCCTCGCCGCGAGCAGCGTGAAATCCGGTGAGCACGTTGTCGTTGTGCCAAGCGCGATGAGTGGCGTGACCGATCAACTCTTGAAAATTGCTGCGACTGCCGAGCAGGGCGAGATCGCGTTTGCCCGGGATGAAATTGCGATGATCCGTGAACGGCATTTCAAAACCGCAATCGCATTGGGCGCAGTTGAGGACTCAAGGGCGATCACCAAATTGACCGAGATGTTCGATGCGCTTTCCCAAACGGTGCAAGGGATTTTCTTGCTGCGTGAATTGTCGAAACGGTCCAAAGATTTGATCGTCTCATTCGGCGAACGCCTGAGCGCACCGCTGATGACCACCGCACTCGAGGCGCTGGGTGTCAAGGCTCGAGATTTAACTGGTGGTCAGGCAGGCTTGTTGACGAATTCAAATTTCGGCAGCGCACGTCCATTGCCGGAGGCGTACTCGAGAATTGCTGAACGTTTGAATCCAATTTTGGAAAGTGGTGAAACCGTCGTCGTCACCGGCTTTATTGGCGAGACGACCGATGGCGCGATCACCACGCTCGGACGGGGCGGCAGCGATTACACCGCCACGATTCTTGGTGCGGCACTCGAGGCGTCGGAAGTTTGGACTTGGAAAGATGTCGATGGCGTCATGACCACCGATCCGCGCATGGTTAAAGAAGCACAAAACCTCGAGCAGCTTTCGTACCTCGAGATCATGGAGATGGCGTACTTCGGCGCGAAGGTCTTGCATCCGTTGGCGGTCACACCGTTGCAGGACAAAGGCATTCCGTTGCGGGTCAAATCGGCTGCCAATCCGAGCTTTCCCGGAACGCTGGTCACGAAAGATCCGAGGCCGCTCAAAAATGTCGTCAAGGCCGTAACCGCGATTCGCAACGCCTGCATCGTCGATGTTGGTGGCGCGGCGATGGTTGGCGCGGCGGACATCACGGCGCAAATTTTTGATGTGCTTGCGGCGCATGACATTAATGTGATCATGATTTCGCAAAGCTCGAGCATGGCGAATATTTCGCTGGTCGTGCAACAGGCGGACGGCAAACGTGCACTCGAGGCGTTGCAAAAACAATTTGAAGGCAGTGAGATTGTGCGCACCATCGAATTCTGGGAAGCCATCGCCGTCGTTGCCATCGTCGGCGAAGGCATGCGTGGCGCTCGAGGTGTGGCGGCAAAACTCTTCACCGCTGTTGCCGCCGAGAACATCAGCATCGACATGATTTCGCAAGGCTCGAGCGAGTTGAACATTTCACTGGCGATTGATGATGAATTTGCACCACAAGCCGTGCAAGCGATTCACAAGGCGTTCAACCTCGAGAAGCTCGAGTTTCTTGAGGTCTAAATGAATTGGCTTGAACCCGTCACGCTCGAGGGGAAATTCATTCGCCTCGAGCCAGTAAATCCTGAATTGCACGCACCGAGCATGTTTGAGGGAATGGACACGCAATCCACGGATTTTCTCAGCCGTGGCGAAAGCATTCATTCGGTTGAGAATTTGCGCGATCATCTCGAGGGAATCAACAGGCTTGCGAACCGAATCAATTGGGCAGTGCGTCACCTCGAAAAAAATCAGATTGCGGGACGAATTTCGTTTTCCGAAGTCAAACAAACCGACGGTTGGCTCGAGGTTGGCACGATGCTGACCTCAGCGTTTTTTGGTGGGCCTTGCAATCCCGAAGGCAAATTGTTGTTGATGACTAGGGCGTTTGAACATCTCGGTGCGGGTCGCGTGCAGTTCAAAGTGGACTCGAGGAATGAACGCTCACAGGCGGCGATGGTTAAGCTTGGTGCGACTCGAGAGGGCGTGTTGAGAAAGTACCAGCGTCGTCCCGATGGATTCTTGCGTGACAGCGTGATGTTCAGCGTGCTCGCCGATGAATGGCCGGAAGTGAAACACAATCTTGAAATCCGACTCGAGAAGTTTTTATGAAACTCGAGCATTTCGGTTTGGCGTTGTTGGTGGTCGCAGTGTGGGGCGTGAACTTCGTGGTCATCAAAGTTGGTTTGCATCAAGTGCCGCCGTTTTTGATGGTTGGGTTGCGCTTCACGCTCGCGGCGATTCCGGCGGTCTTTTTTGTGCGCCGTCCAAACATTCCCTGGCGTTACATGATCGGTTTCGGTTTGGCGCTCGGGGTGATTCATTTCGGACTGCTGTTTTTCGGTTTGAAGAACGGTGTCTCGGCGGGCATGGGTTCGTTGTTATTGCAACTGCAAGCATTTTTTACGGCAGGTTTGGGCTTCGTGATCTTGCGTGAACGCCTGAAATTCAGTCAGGTTACTGGGATGCTCTTGGCACTCGCGGGCATCGTTGTGATTGCCACAGTGCGCGACGAGAGCATCAATCCGGTCGGCTTGGGCATTGTGGCGCTCTCGGCGGCATTCTGGGGCGTGGCGAACATCATCAGCAAATTGGCGGGCAAGATTGACATGCTCGGCTTCGTGGTCTGGTCCAGTCTCGTGCCACCGATCCCATTGTTCGTGCTGTCATGGTTGCTCGAGGATCATGCGCAAATTCAGAGTGTTTTTTCCAGCCCGAGTTTCACTTCGATCTGGTCCTTGGCGTACATCACGTACCTTTCAACCTTGTTTGGATTTTCGGTCTGGACGTGGTTGCTCTCAAATTACCCAACGAATCGTGTCGCACCGCTGACGCTGCTGGTGCCAGTCTTCGGCATGGCTTCCTCGAGCATTTTTTTGGGCGAGTCTTTCAATACTCCCAAGCTGATCGGTGCATTGCTGGTCGCGTGTGGTTTGATCGTCAATGTTTTCGGTGATCGTTTACTGGGCAGATTGAGGCCAGCATGAATTGGCGCGAACCGGTGACGCTCGAGGGAAATCTGGTGCGCCTCGAGCCGTTGACGATTGCTCATGCCGCACCGATGTTCACACATTTTGAAGCTCGAGCCATGACGTATTTGCCGCGTGGTCAGGACATTGTGACGCTTGAGGATTTCACGACATACATCCGTTCGGTGGTGGAAGATTCGAGCCGCATCTATTGGGCAGTGCGCCTCCTCAAGACGGATCAGATTGCAGGATTCGTGTTATTTGCGGGTGCAAAACCTAACGATGGTTGGATCGCATTTGGCACGTTGTTGATGCCCGCATTTTGGGGATCTGGTGCGAACACC
>JAYURE010000514.1:0-12434 GCA_043756345.1 Deinococcales bacterium
GCGAAGTCCAGATTCTCACGCCTTACGAACTGGCTCGGGTCGAGGGAACCGGTCACGTCGAACGGGCCGTGGTTTATCACAACACCACCAAAGCCGAAACCGTGCTCGAGGTGGACGAGATCGTTTCGATGGTCGGCTACCTGTCCAAACTTGGACCAATCGCCGAATGGGGCCTCGAGATTGAGGGTGGCAAGATCAAAGTCGATTCGACGATGCTGACCAACCTGCCGGGGATTTACGCCTGCGGTGACATTTGCACTTACGTCGGCAAGCTCAAACTGATCGCCACCGGTTACGGCGAGGCCGCGATTGCTGCCAACCACGCCGCATCGGTCGCCAATCCCGGCCTGAAGGTCGAACCGGGCCACTCGAGCGATACCAAAGGCACGCCGGGGGAGGCCAAACCAGCCGTCTCGAGCACGCACTGACCAAACTTGGGAATACAATCTCGAGTCCAGTTTTCCCGTGCCCCCGGACCTTGACACGCATCTGCGCTAGCGTTTACACTCACCAAGCTCGAACGGTTCGAGCGCTGCGTTTCAAGCCGATGGATCGGTGGTGCAGCGGTTAGCATACCCGCCTGTCACGCGGGTGGTCGCGGGTTCAAATCCCGTCCGATCCGCCATTCTGGTGCGAGGTTCTGGTCCGGGGGGACGAACCTCGCGCCGGATCGTTTTTGGCCAGGTGAAAGCCAAAAGGTGAAAGGTCAAAGTGGATGGTGCTCGATGCGCCGCCCACTCGAGGCTCGGCCTGATGGTTCTCTGCGAGCCTCGAGTCTCGCCAGTATTTATGTCGTGACTCGAGCCTGTAGAATCCGGTCATGCAAAATTTTGGTGTCAACAGCATGGTCGCGCCGCTCAAACGGGTGATGGTCGTCTCGCCCAAGCCATTCCCCTCGAGCGTCTCCTGGCAGGAGTTCAATTACTTCCATGCGCCAGACGAAGCGAAAACGGTGGCCGAACATGCCGCGTTTCGTCAGACCTTGCAATCCGAGGGCTGTGATGTCGTCATGGTGGATCACTACGACTCGAGCCTGCAAGATGCGCTGTTCACGCACGATCCATCGATCATGACTCCGTTCGGTGCGGTGGTGGCTCGCATGGGCAAGACCTTGCGTCTCGGGGAAAATGCGCTCCATGCCGAAACGTACAAGAACCTCGAGATTCCAATTCTGGGCCAGATTGAGGCTCCGGGCACGCTCGAGGGTGGCGATACGTTCTGGCTGGATGACACAACCTTGATCGTTGGGCGTGGCTACCGCACCAACGCCGAAGGGATTCGACAACTCAAAGCGATCCTCGAGCCAAGGGGAATCAATGTGGTCAGCGTGGATTTGCCGTACTTCAATGGCCGCAAAGAATGCCTGCACATGATGAGCCTGATCAACATGCTCGATACGAAACTCGCCACGGTGTTTGCGCGGTTCATGCCGGTGGCATTGATGGAAATGCTCGAGGAACGCCAGATCGAATGGATTGCCATGCCCGAAGATGAGTTTTACAGCCTGGGCAACAACATCCTGACCCTCGCGCCAAAAACGGTTTTAATGGCTGAGGGGAATCCGAAATCCATCGCGCTCGTCCAGAATGCGGGCTGTCGAGTCCTAACCTATTCCGCAGAAGAAATCTCCAAAAACCGTGAGGGTGGCCCAACCTGCCTGACCCGTCCACTTTGGCGGGCGTAATCAGTATCAGTCCAGAATCTCGAGCTTGACCTCTCGAGCGCCCTCGAGCAGGTGCCAGGCGCGAATCGTGCCGGTTTTCGCATCGATGATCAAGTACGGAATCTCCCAGGCGGCTTGCGCCAGATCGGTTCTGGACGGCTCGGCGGGACCGTTTGGGTGCGAATGGTAAATCGCGGTCAGTTCCAATCCCTGGGCGCGTAGGGCTTTGATCACGCGCACCAAATCCCTGGGATCGCCGACGTACTCTCGGGTCGGGTGCTCGGCGATGTTGGACAGGGGATGGACAACCGAAACCCGATTTTCTTCCGGTCCGGCGAGCACACCGACACACTCGAGCGGGCTGGCGTGACGGGCCAGGTCTCGCAGGTGCTCGGCGAGCGCTTGCGGTAGGTAAAGAATCTCATCGGGGACGGATTTTATGTTGCTCACGTATCGTGATACAGTCTACGCGAATGGCAAAGACAAGCCAGCGCAGAACCAGCAAACGCCGCACCTCCGAACGTTCACGTCCCACCCCCAGGGACCGTGAGTTTCGTTCGCGTCGCGGCACGCAACCTGAACATGGCGGCTCGCTCGATCTCGAGGCATTCGCGCTGATGCTGCTCGCGGCGGGCTTGTTGCTCGCCGCCACGACCTTCGCACCGCCCAGTTTGCGCTGGCCGCTCTCGAGCCTGCGGGAATTCTTGTTCTCGTTGCTCGGTTGGGGCATGTACTTAACGCCTGTGCCGTTGCTGCTGCCCGCCGCGTTGATTTTTGCCCGCCGTGAGTTTCGCAGCGTGGCTCGAGCCGTGCTCGGTGCGTCAATCGTCGTGCTTGGAGCCTTGCTGCTGACTGCACTGTTCCGCCCAGCCTTCGCCGGGTCACTCTTCCGTGGCCTTTCGAGCATCATCAAACCGCTCGGGCCAATCGCGCCGGTCGTTCCTGCGGTCATGATAATTTTCGGCCTCGAGACGCTGTTCGGTATCGCCCTCCTGACCACCCCGAAAGTCCTGGCTCGAGGTGTCGCCCTGACCCTGACCGGATTGTTTGGCGGCGCGGGCAGAACCGTCGGTGGAGCCGTTGGAATGGCCCGAGGTGGCGCGACCCGTCTGTTAAGCGGCTCTGGCCTGCGTGGAGCCTTGGACGAGCACCTGCGCGATCTCGAGGAACTGCGGCAGTTGTACCCGAGCGCCACCGAATTGCGCCCCTGGATGCGCGAGGCGGAGGCCGCACTCAAGCATTTGCCGGACATGAACGAAACCGAGATCGAACATTTGCGCGACGATCTCGAGGCATGGGCGGATTTGACCGCAAGCTTCACGGCGGGCCGCGCCAAAGAACTTTCGCAAGCACTCAAATCCGAAGATTCTGGTGTCTCGAGCACGCTGTCTGAGGTCAAAAAAGAATTGAAACCTGCCGCGCCTGGAGGCAACCCAGCCGCTCGAGCGTTGGAAAGTACGCGCCGCGCTTTGCTGCTGGATGTTGGCGCACTCGAGGATGCGGCACGCCGATTGAAGCGTGACCGTGAACATGCCAGCACTTTGCTCAGCCAGCCGGTGCGACCACACGCGCTCTCGGTCGAACTCGAGCGACACGGCGACCGGATTGATACCGGCAAAGACGTGTTGGAACGCACCCAGAAACTTCTCGAGCGGGCGCGACAGTACGCCGGTTGGCCCGAATTCGTCAAAGCTTTCGAGCGCGTGCCAGAACCCGCCGTGCTCGAGTTCGTCGAACTGCTGGCGACCCGATTGCGCCGTGAAGGTGCGAGCGCTTGGCCGGACCTCGAGAGTGTCAAACTCGAACTTGAGGCGTTGCGTCAAAAGCTGGCCGATGAAGCACTCATCCCAGTGGTTCCCGGTGTTATTCCGAGTGTCGTGCCGAGTGCCACCCCCGGCCTGCACTCGAGCGTGCCGAATGTTCAAAACGCATTGTTCGGGGCCGGATTCTCGCAGCCTCAAACCAACGACAAACCGGTTTACGAGGCCCTGTTCGAGATGGAATATCCCGGCGGCAACCACGTCAACGGCGAAGACATCGAACGCATGGAAGGCAAACTCGAGACGGTCAACATCAAGCCCGAACGTGTCCTGCCCGAATTGAACGCACCACAGGTCAGCATCGAAAATCCTGACCACGCTCCCTGGGATGCGCCGGTCAATCCAAACGCCGCAGTTCGTCCCAACGCCCCAGGCATCGCCGACTCTGGCGTGGGCGAACGCCTCGGAGCGCCGACCATTCCGACCCGAGGTGGAATCCCGATTCAACTGCCACCGCACAGCCTGCTCGATCCACTCTCGATCACGAATTTCGATGCCGCTGCGTTTGACCGTGATGCCCGACTGCGCGGCGCGGTCATCAACGAGGCCTTCAAAAATTTCGGCATCAACGCCCAAGTCGTCGAATTCGCCCGAGGTCCAACCGTGACCCGCTTCGAGGTCGAACCCGCACCAGGCGAACGCATCTCGAGGGTGCAAACGATTCAAAACGACCTCGCTCGAGTTTTGAAAGTTGGTGGCGTTCGTATTGAAGCGCCGGTTCCTGGCAAAGACGTGGTGGGCCTCGAAGTGCCGAACGTCGAACGCGAACCGGTCACGTTCCGCGCTGGCCTCGAGACGCAAAATTACGCGGGACGCAAAGCCAAACTGCCACTGCTCTTGGGCAAGGCCATTGACGGCGAGATGGTCGTCGGTGATCTCGGCAAGATGCCACACCTGCTGATCGCTGGCAGCACTGGCTCGGGCAAATCGGTCTGTGTCAACACCCTGATCATGAGCCTGCTGTTCCGTTACCTGCCGAGCGAATTGCGTTTCGTGATGGTCGATCCGAAAATGGTCGAGTTGACCCCCTACGACGGCATTCCGCACCTCGTGCGCCCCGTCGTCACCAACCCCAGCGACGCGGCGGGCGTGCTGCTTGGCTGCGTGGCCCACATGGAACGCCGTTACAAAATGATGTCCGAAATCGGCGCGAAAAACCTCGAGCAATACAACGAAAAAGTGCGCGAATCTGGCGATCCAGAACTCCCGTATCTCGTCATCATCATCGACGAGTTGGCCGACCTGATGATCACCAGCCCGAAAGAGGTCGAATCGGCAATCATGCGCCTCGCACAAATGGCTCGAGCCACCGGAATGCACCTGGTTCTGGCGACCCAACGACCCAGCGCCGATGTCGTCACCGGCCTGATCAAAGTCAACGTGCCCGCCCGGGTCGCGTTCTCGGTTTCCAGCGGCATCGATTCCAGAACGATCCTGGACACCATGGGCGCGGAACGATTGACCGGTTACGGCGACATGCTCTTCTACCAACCCGGCCTGGTCAAACCGATCCGCTTGCAAGGCCCGTACATCAGTGAAGCCGAACTTGCCCGGATCACCGAATTCTTGCGCCGCCAATTCTTCGACGACGATTTCGGCGAGGCCTACGGCACGGACTTCGACGGGATTTTCGAGCAGGCCACGACCAGCAAAGCCGAAGACATCGACTTCTCCGACCCACTGATCAAACGTGCCGCCGAAGTCGTGATCGACGAGGGCGAGGCCGCCGTCTCGAGGTTGCAACGCCGCCTGAGTGTCGGGCATTCACGGGCGGGCAAATTGATCGACGCGCTCGAGGCGATGGGGATTGTCGGGCCGTACAAGGGGTCGAAGACCAGAGACGTGCTGATCAGTCGGGATCAGATGCCAGAGTATTTCGGGGGTAAGTAGGCGAGGCTCGAGCAGGACAGTGTGAACTCGCGGGTGGCACTGGCGAGAACCCATACTTTTGTCGTAATCTGGAGAGAGATAAACCAGACCATCCCCCGGCTAGCATCTCGAGATTGTTGTTTGGAGAGAATTTATTATGAGAAAATTTTTGATTGCGTTAGTTCTTTTTGTCGGTTTAATTGGTCTGATCAGTTTGCCGTCCTTTGCATTTGGTGAAATTCAATTTGGAGCCGATTTTCTTGATGAGATGATGAGTGTTTCACAGGCAAAAAAGATAGAATGCCCGTCCAAGTTTGTGAAGTCAATTGATTTGTACGCTACGTGTTACAAATTTCCTATAAACTCTGCGGATGCAACTGAAGTTTATAAAAAGAATTGGGACGAAAACGTAGAGTCAATATCCGGGAAACTTCAATATTCGTACAATAAAACTCAAGATTGGAAAAATAACAGCCTTGATTGGAGTACCTATTTTAAGCTAGAAGGGATTCTGTATGGTTTTTCCATTGATGACAAAAGTTATTTTGGTGATTTGATTGCGGTGTTTAATACACTTCCAATTGATCCGTTCATATTTGGCAACTTTTTCATGCGTCAAGATGACAAAGAAATTGCCAAAAGTAAAAATGTATTCATAGTAGAGCTAGATGAATTGCAGTATTCTTTTCTGCCAACAAGCAAGGCAATTCAGTTTAAGATTCAAAATAACAGCAAGAAAACTGTCAAAATTGTCTGGGATGAAAGTACTATTGTTTCTATTAACAAAGAGGCATTAGCTGTTTTCCATTCTGGAATCAAGTACACAGATATTGAAAAGCCTCAATTACCTACGATTGTGCCAGCTAGATCATTTATAGGTGATTTAGTTTTACCGAAAAAATCTGTAAGATATTCTAGTGGTTTAAAAGAATGGATTGTCGAAAACCTGTTTAATCCAAAAGTAAAGGATATTTTAACTCTGAATTTGGTGATCGATTTCGATGGGGAAAAGAAAACGCATTCATTTGATTTCGGGTTTACTGCAACGAATCGACCTACTTCAAAACCGTAACTCACAATTTTGTTGTCCAAGATTTGTGCCTGCTATTGCGATGCAGTAGAGATTGACCTCTCGAGAGTTGGTCTCAGGTGATTTCGCTGCACCATTTCTTCAACTCTCGACATACTCGAGTCCGCTCCATGCCAACCTGTTAAAAGTTCTGAACTCGTCGTCCTATAATGCCCTGACGAATCATGAAACTTCTCCTCACCTCCGCTGGCATCAAAAACTCGAGCATCCACAATGCGCTGCTCGATCTCCTGGGCAAACCGATTGCCGAATCCAACGCCCTCTGCATCCCCACGGCGGGGTACGGGCATCCCCAGGGCAGTCCCGGTGGGGCATGGCGGTTCATCAGCGGACAAGAACCCAGATGCCCCATGACCGAACTCGGCTGGAAATCCCTGGGCGTGCTGGAACTCACCGCGCTGCCCAGCGTCGAGCCGGAACGCTGGGTTTCCTGGGTCTGAGAGACAGACGTGCTGATTGATCGGGATCAAAAGTTCAATCTCGAGGTCGCAGTGAATCGGCTGCGACCTCGAGACTTAATAGGAAAAGCATTTTTCGAAACTTGGTTACGGGTACTTCAGCATCTTGCTGAAGTTACAGGCGTACACGGCGGGCCAGGATTCGCCACTCGAGCGGGCTAATGAACCGTTTGTTGGCGCTGTAAAATTGTGCGATGTTGCGGTACGGGCGGTTGCGGATGATGCTGGCGGCGGTTTGTGGACCGACGTTTGGCAGGCTGCGCAATTGGGCACTCGAGGCGGTGTTGACGTTCACTGGGCTGGCGTAGGCACGGCTGCCCATGCGTGTGTCGTTCGGATCATTGGCACGCCATTTCATCCTCCAGGCATCACTGTTGCCTGTGCGTTGCTCTTTTGGATCATTGGCACGCCACTTGCTTCTCCAGGCGTCACGATTGCCGTCGCGCAAATCTCCATCGCCTCTGTCTTTGCCGTAGCCCCACCGACCTTTATCACCCATGTCTTTGCCGTCGCGCAAATCGCCTTTGCCTTTGGTATCACGCCACCAACATTTGTTTTTGCTGTCCCACCAATCACCCTTCGCTTTGCTACCACGTGTCAAACACTGATCTTTACCGTCTCGCATCTGCGCTGCGGCTTGCGGTTTACTGGTCTGCGCGAAGGCTTGCATGGTGATCCCAGCGGCGAGCAGGCTGATGGCGACCATCGCGGTCTGAATCCTGTGTTTCATCGTGTCTCCTGGCTTTCGAGATGGACTTTGAGGTTTGGCTCGAGCCTAATTGAACAATGCGAACGGGGTGTGAACGCAACACCCGTTCTTGAACCAATTTGGTTTCCGGGTTCAACCTATCGTCCAGATCTGGCATCTGAATGTGAAACGGTTGTCATGGGCGCGTATCTGGTGTTCCGAGATCGATTTGATCGGGGTGGCGAAAAGTCGTTAAGCCCTGACCTCGAACACGCCCATCATGCCTTTGTCCTCATGTTCGGCCACATGGCAGTGGAAGACGGTCTTGCCGCTGAAATCGGCCAGCGGTACGGCAATCCGCACGGTTTCGTTCCGGCGCAAGTTCACCACGTCCTTCCAGGCGCGGTACGGTTCTGGTTTGCCGTTCCTCGAGAGCACTTGGAAGCGGTAGGTGTGAAGGTGGAACGGATGGTCCATGTCGGCCCAGTTTTTGATCTCCCAAACCTCGAGCGTACCGACCTTGCCGGTGAAATCCACGCGATTCGGGTCGAAGCTTTTGCCGTTGATCAGGAACTTCGCCTGCTTTGGCCGCTCGGTGAACACGACCCGGCGCGTGAGGGCCGGATGCAAGTTGGCGAGCACTGGCAGGTTCGTCAAGTGCGTGGGCAGGGGCGCGGGCTTGGGTAATTTGGGCGCATTCACGAACATCACCGTGACTGGCGTCTTGTTGCCTGTGCCGCTCGCACTCGCCGTGTCGCTCGCATCGCGGCGAAAGTTGTCACGGGTGTCGCCCGTGCCGCCCGTGCCGCCCATATTCATTCCACCCGAATCCTTCCAGCGGTCGCCGTCCCGCGTGTTAGCCGCGCCAGCCGCGCTCATCTTGCCACGCGAGTAAGGCAAGTCCAGCAGCTTGAATGTGCCCTCGCGCTTGAGTTGCACCAGCACCTCGGCGCGTTCGCCGGGGGCGAGCAGCAGTTCCTCGAGCGTCACGGGTTTCTCGAGCATCCCACCGTCCGTGGCGATCAGGTGAAGCGGATGCCCTTCGAGTTTGAGGCGATAGGTGCGTGCGTTCGAGGCGTTCACCAGGCGCAAGCGCAGTGTTGATTTGCTCGCCAGGAGTGTCGGCTTGATCGCACCGTTGACGGTCAGGATTGCGCCCTCCTTGCCGTTCAACCAGTCCATCGTCGTGTGCGGCGAGGGCGAGCCGTTGACCAGTCCGAGGTCGCGCAGCACGATCAGTTGCTCGTGCGCCTCGCGGAGTTCGGGGATCGCGTCGGCCTCGCCCTCGACGATGATTGCGCCCGCCATGCCGCCGAAGAGTTGCCGTGAGACCATGCCGTGGGCGTGCGGGTGATACCAGTACGTCCCGCTCGAGCCCTTCGGTACGGTGAATTCCATATTCATCGAAGCGTTCGGCTCGAGCATCCGAAGCGGGTTGTCCACGTTCGGACTGATGTGCAGTCCGTGCAAGTGAAGGTTCGTCATCTCCGAGAGTCGGTTGGTGAATTTCAGACGCACCGTGTCACCCTCGCGCACGCGCAGCACCGGGCCGGGTGAACTGCCGTTGTAGGTTAGCAACTTCGCCGATTTCCCGCCAACCTGGACGATGGCTGGTCGGGCGATGAGTTCGGCGCTGACCAGCCCAGGTTCTGAACTCGAGTTTGGCAGGTCAAGCAACTGCGGGAAGCCCGTGGCGCTCGTGGCGGGTTGCGACCAGGCCCGTTCGCTGAGCAGCGTGTTGCCCGCAGTGAGCGCGGCAAGGGACAGGAATTCTCGGCGATTGAAGTGGGTCATGCTGCGAGGTTAGGAGTCGCCTGTGAAGATTGTGTGGAGGATTGTGGAGATTGTGTGAAGGGCGGGGCCATGGCGGGTCGCTGGTTCTGAAATCAATCCTGGTGCGGCCCATCAGTGTTGTGTCAACATCAGGTGTGAAACCCGCCCCACCGACCGGATCACCAATCAAATCAACAGCCGGATCAACAACCATCCTGATCGTCGATGACGAAGCCTCAATCCTCGAGATCACCAGTCGCTTCCTCGAACGCGAGGGTTTCAGCACGCTGTGCGCCAGCGACGGTCAGACCGGGCTGCGTTTGGCGCGGGAGGCACAACCGGACCTCGTGGTGCTCGACGCGATGCTGCCACGCCTGGACGGTTGGGCGGTGCTCGAAACGCTGCGCGAAGAATCCCGCGTGCCGGTGCTGATGCTGACCGCCATGGGCGAAGAATCCGACCGGTTGCGCGGCCTGAACTCCGGGGCCGACGATTACCTGATCAAACCCTTCAGTCCACTCGAGTTGGTGGCCCGCGTTCGCGCCATCCTGCGGCGCGGGCCACCGGTCGGAGAGCACCTTCGCATCGGCAGTCTCGAGATCGACCTGGACTCGCAGGCGGTTCGCCTCGCCGGACTCGGTTGCGACCTGACCCCGGTCGAGTACCACCTGCTGATCCTGCTGGCCCGTCATCAGGGCCGGATTTTTGGCCGTGAGGAACTGCTCGAGCGCGTCTGGGGCGCGGATTATCCGGGCGTGATTCGCGTGGTCGATGTTCACGTCTCGAGCCTGCGGCGCAAGCTCGGTGATGAGGTCGCCCGCAGCCTGATTCAAACCGTTCACCGGCGCGGCTACCGCTTGGGTGAGGCGTGAACCGTCCAGTTAGCACGGGCCAACCGACGGGCCAACCGACGGGCACGGGTCCAGTGCTGGGCGCGGGCCGTTCGCGCCACCTGCCGAGCCTGAACTCGAGGCTGTTCATCGCCTCGCTCGCCTTGGCGGTGATCGTGGCGGTGGTGCTCGCGCTGGCATCCGGGGCGGTGGCCGTCTACGATTACCGCACGCACAGCGCGATGTTCCGTTCGATCCTGATCTCCGGCACGACCTTTGAGCGCGAGCGGCTGCTCGAGGGTGAACTCTTCAAGCTGCTGCTGCGTTCGCTCGCCGTGGCTTTGGCGCTCGGCGTGCCGGTCGCGTTGGCCCTGAGCACGCTGGTTTCGCGTCGAGTGCTCGACCCGCTCGAACGCATCGCAAACGCGGTGCGACGGCTGGCCGTCGGATCGTACCGTGAGCGCCTGCCGCCACAGGAGACGCGGGAACTCGACTGGCTGGCCGAGGAGTTCAACCTGATGGCCGCCACGCTCGAGCGGGTCGAGGCGCAACGGGTCGAACTGATCACCACCGTCGCGCACGAACTGCGCACGCCACTCTCGGGCCTGCTCGGGTACGCCGAGGGATTGCGTGAGGGTGTCTTCGGCCCGGAGGAGGCGGGCGAGGCGATCCGGCGTGAAGTCTCAAGGCTGCGGCGGGTGGTGAACGATTTGAGCGAGGTTTCACGGGCGGAATCTGGTGCGGTCTCCTTGCGACTTGAGACGTTCGACCTGGCGGCACTGGCGGTCGAACTCGTCGGGCAGTACCGGTCGATGGTTGAGGATGGCGGCTCGAGCCTGTACCTCAACCTAGATGGTAGAGAGTTCGATGGCATCGAACTTGGTGGCACAGGATCACACAGCACAGGCTCGGGTGAAATCGAATCGAACACACCGATTCTCGTGCGGGCCGACCGCGACCGGGTGGCCCAGATCGTTCTGAACCTGATCTCCAACGCATTGCGCCACGCCCCTGGCACACCGATCACGCTCGAGGTTCGCGGCGCGAACCGTGAGGCGCACTGGTCCGTGAGCGATGCCGGTCCCGGTATCGCGCCCGAACACCTGCCGCACGTGTTCGAGCGTTTCTACCGCAGCGATGTCTCGCCCGTGGACGGTCCACCCGGAACCGGGGTCGGCCTGACGATCTCGAAGGCTTTGGCCCGTGCGATGGGCGGCAGGCTCGAGGTTGCAAGTCATGCTGGCGTTGGTGCTGGCGTTGGTGCTGGCTTCGGTTCACGCTTCACGCTGGTGCTGGCGCGGGTTTGAAACTTCTTTACAACTCTTTCGTAGCCTGAAGCGATGAATGATTCCCTGTTGATTCAAGCCGCCCGCCTGACCGCCCTGCTCGGCACGGCGTTACTCGTCTTCTCCGCCATCGGTGGCGTGCTGCTTGCCTCGAAAACTGCGCAAAAAATTCCGTTCTTGAAGGGCAAAACCTTCAAGTACCACCGGCTGATCTCGCTGACCGGCACGGCACTCTTGGTGCTGCATCCGGTTCCGTTATGGATCGCTCGAGGCACCACCAGCGTGACATTGCGGGCCATCTTCATTCCGTTCATCACCGCCAAGCAACCCATCTGGATTGGCTTCGGCACGCTCGCCCTGTGGACGCTCGTGGCCGTGGCGATCTCGAGCATCGCCATTCGGCGCTTGCCGCACCAGAACTGGCGGATGTTGCACTACCTCGGTTACGTTTTTTTGGTTTTCGCCTTCATTCATTCCATCCCGATCAGCAATGAATTCACCGAGGCGAACCCGCCAATCAACCTGCATGACCTCGAGAAATACGCGCTGCTGCTGGCCGCCGCCACGAGCCTACTGTTTCCGATCTGGCGGGCGATTCGTGCGGCACCGAACCGACTCGAGCGTGAACAGAAACGCGCTCGGCAAATGGTGCGGCAACCGCGCTTGAAAACCAATGGTGCTACACTCGAGCCATGACCACACCCACCAAACGCCGTCAGTTTCTCGGCGTGACCCCAACCGTGTTGGCACTCGGGGTGGTGGCGCTGTTCATGGATGCCTCGAGCGAGATGGTCGCCCCGATCCTGCCTTTGTTCGTGACCGGTACGCTGGGCGCGAGTGCCGCCACCCTCGGATTGATCGAGGGTCTGGCAGAAACCACCTCGAGCCTGCTCAAAGTTATTTCTGGACGCGCCTCAGACCGAGGGGCACGCAAACCGTGGGTGATGGCTGGGTATG
>JAYURE010000515.1:0-4228 GCA_043756345.1 Deinococcales bacterium
ACGGTTCGGCGACGACATCCATCACAACTTTTCCAGGCTCGAGGATCGATTCGGGAATGATGCAAACGCCAGGTTGCGAAACGTATCCAGCCGAGGTCGTGTGAACCAAAATGTCGTAATCACTTGAGAGTGCCGCAAGATCACCACCGAAATTCACGCCCAAACCCTCTGCCAAATCTCGAGCCTTCTCTGGCGTGCGATTGAAAATACTGACGTTCGCTCCCAGTCGTTTCAGCCCGAACGCCACCGCTCGAGCAGCACCGCCAGCACCAACCACGAATGCCCGCTTGCCGGAAATGACCACATCTTTTTCCTCGATTGCCCGCATCGCGCCGAGCCAATCGACATTGTGACCAGTCAGAATCCCATCGTCATTGACAATCGTATTGACTGCCCCAATCTCGAGCGCAATTGGGTCGATCCGATCCAGAAACGGCATGATCGTGACTTTGTGCGGCATCGTCACGCCGACACCACGAATCCCGAGGGTGCGAATCGCATCGGCCGCCGCCTTGCTGTCCGCGATCCCAAACGCCACGTAAACAAACTCGAGACCAAAATGCTTGTACATCGCGTTGTGAATCGCCTGACCAACCTTGCTGGGATGGCTGGCAATCGAACCGCACAAAACCGGATGGCTATTCATGCTTCAATTCTGCCTCAATCGCAGCGAACAATGCCGAAGTCTCGAGGTTGGCGAGATCGGTGGTGTCCAACTCGAAGACAGGACCTAGAAGCTCGAGCGGCAGAATTTTTTGTCTCACGAGCGATTCCATTTCGGAAATCATGACGTGATCGGCGTGACCCGGATGGCGTTCGCCACTTTCCCAGCGGGTTCGGAAACGCTCGAGCAAGATTTCTGGATCGGTTACACAATGGATTTGCACGACTCGAGTTTGAAACTTTTTGGTGATTCGAGCGAGCGGTTCACTATGAATAGTCGGATCAAAATTCGCCTCGAGCACACACGATTGACGCACCTCGAGCAATTCCTCAAGCGCATAAAACATCATCTCGTAACTCGCGCCACTGAGTTTTTTAGACCATGCCCGATCTGACCAGCCGAGCGAATCGAACAATTTTTCTTTGAAACCATCCTTGCTGATGAATGGAATCTTGTGCAATCTCGAGATTTGCCGCCCGAGGTTTGTTTTCCCGCTGCAAGGCAATCCCGTGACGATAATGACCATGCCTGCATCATTTCACAACGAAAACAGGGGTGGGAAACCATCTCCTACCCCTGTCGAACCGATTAAAACCGACTCGAGTTTTGAACCTTACGCGGTTTTGCGGCGCGTGATGATGAACTTGTCCGAATTCTTGCGCTTCTTGCGCGTCTTGAAGCCTTTCGACGGCTGACCCCAAGGTGAGACTGGCGTGCGTCCGATTGGGGCGCGTCCCTCACCACCACCGTGTGGGTGGTCAACAGGGTTCATCGAGGAGCCTCGTTGGTGCGGCTTGCGACCGGCCCAACGGGTGCGTCCTGCCTTACCGCCGACGACGTTCTTGTGGTCCGCGTTGCCGACCACTCCGACCGTTGCGTAGCATTCGGTGTGAACCCGACGAAGCTCGCCGGATGGCAGGCGAAGGCTGACGTAATCGCCTTCCTTACCTTGAACCTGTGCGCTCGTGCCTGCGGATCGGGCCATTTGAGCACCCTTGCCGGGGGTCAATTCGATGTTGTGAATGACCGTACCGACCGGGATGAAACGCAATGGCAGTGAGTTGCCGACGCGAGGTTCGGCCTCGGGTCCGCTGACGATGCGGGCTCCAACCTCGAGACCTTCCGGCGCGAGGATGTAACGTTTCTCGCCGTCCACGTAGTGCAGCAAAGCAATGTCGGCGCTGCGGTTCGGATCGTATTCAATCGCGGCGACTTTGGCGGGAACACCAGTCTTGTCACGGCGTTTGAAATCGATGATGCGGTACTGACGCTTGTGACCGCCACCACGGAAGCGCGAGGTGATGCGTCCCGTGTTGCCACGACCACCAGTTTTTGGCAGCGGTGCGGTCAGGGATTTCTCGGGCGTGTCCTTGGTGATGTTGCTGAAGTCACGGGTCGTGATGTAACGACGCGACGGCGTATACGGCTTGTAACTTTTGGTTGCCATGGTTAGACCAGCCCCTCGAGTGCTTCAATCTTCTGACCGTCGGCCAGTTGCACAATCGCCTTTTTGCGGTCAGCTTTGAAGCCGGAGAACCGTCCGACGCGCTTGAACTTGCCGCGCACGTTGACGATGTTCACGCCGATCACTTTCACTTTGAAAGCTTCTTGGACCGCGTGCTTGATCAGGCTTTTGTTGGCGCTCGGCTGCACCCAGAAGGTGTAGCGACCGGTCGCCATGCCTTGGTACGCCTTCTCGGAGAGAAGTGGCGCTTGGATGATGTCGTAAGGGCTCATGCGTCACCTTCTTTGCGGCCCGCCGTTAAGGAATCGGTCAGGGCTTTGAAACCGGCCTCGTCGCCACGGACAAGGAAACCGGACTGTTCTGCCCAGGTGCCGAGGCTCGGGGCGAAACGAAGTCCTGCCGTCTCGAGTGCAGCCTTGAGGGATTCCTCGCTGGCGGCCTCGAGCTTGACGAACGTATCAATTCCGGCTGCGATTAGCGCGTCATTGATCTTCGGGCCGATGCCTTCAATCTTTTTGAGGTCGTCTGGGGTGCTGGCTGGGGCTGCGGCCTTTGGAGCTTCGACCACGGGTGCCTCGACCACTGGCGCTGCGACTGGAGCTTCGACCGGTGCGGCTTTGACGGCCTCAACCTTTGGAGCCTCAACCGGAGCGGCCTTAACAGCCTGTGGCTTTGCGGCCTCAGGAGTGGCTTTCGCCGTCCTCTCTGGCTTTGGGGCGTCCGCATCACGGTTGGCACGCTCGAGCTTGCAGGCCTCGAGTGCTCCACGGTCGATCAGCAGGCGTTCGTGACGGAGCACGTCGTAGCAGTTCAAACCGGCGGTCTTGACTGGTGTGACCCAGATCAAGTTGCGGGCCGCACGCAATGCGTTCTCGTCGTCGGTGACGAGGAAGACGCGCTCGGAGCCGTCCATGCCGTTGGCTTTCGCCCAGGCGAGGAAGCTTTTGGTTTTTGGCTCGAGTCCGAATCCGTCCACGGCAACAACTTTGCCCTGTTCCGCACGGTCTGCGACCGCCATCGCCAAGCCCAACTTGCGGACTTTTTTCGGCAACGTGTACGAGTAATCACGTGGGTGTGGACCGTGTGCCGTGCCGCCACCGACGAAGATCGGTGCTGCACCGTCACCGTGACGGGCGTTACCGGTTCCCTTTTGCGAGTACTTCTTCTTACCGGTTTTCGAGACGTTCGCACGGGTTTTGGTCGATGCAGTTCCGGCGCGACGCTTGGCGAGTTGCCAGGTCACAACATCGAACATCACGTGTTGTTTGACCTCGGGCAGCACAACCTCGAGCGATCCGGGGTTCTGACCGATCACACTAAAAGTGGCAATCATTTGCGGGCTCCCTTCTTGGAAGCTTTGACGATCAACAATCCGCCGTTGGCTCCGGGCAATGAGCCTTTGATTAACAACAGGTTTTCTTGGCCGCGAACCTCAATGATCTCGAGGTTGCCGGTGGTGACGCGTTCGACGCCGTAATGACCGGCCATCTTCTTGCCTTTATAAACGCGACCTGGGGTTTTGCGCTGACCAATCGAACCTGGACGGCGGTGCCATTTCTTGGAACCGTGCGCGTCAGGACCACCTTGGAAGCTCCAGCGCTTCATCACGCCGGTCATGCCGCGACCCTTGGTGATGCCGGTCACATCGACCCGTTCGCCGCTGGTGAACAATTCGCTGGTGACGTGCTCGCCGTCCGGGTTGAAATCACGAAATTCGCGCAAATGACGCATTGGTTCGCTGCTGACTTTTTTCAAATGACCGAGTTGCGGACGGGTCAGGCTTTTGGCCTTCGTGTGACCGAAACCGAGTTGTACCGCGCTGTACCCATCGATTTGTGGGGTTTTGCGTTGCACCACCGGGCATGGTCCGGCAAGCACAACCGTGACAGGAACGACCTTATCGTTCCGCCAGATTTGCGTCATGCCGATTTTCGTGCCGAGAATCCCCTTCATTACGCGCCCCCTCCGACCGTTTTGATCTCGATGTCCACACCTGAGGGCAGGTCCAGGGTCATCAAAGAATCAATCGTCTTCTTGGTCGGGTTGGTGATGTCAACGAGACGATTGTGGGTGCGGATCTCGAAGTGTTCCCGAGAATC
>JAYURE010000516.1:0-12416 GCA_043756345.1 Deinococcales bacterium
ATGATCCATTCGGCCACGCCGAGGTTGATCACCCAGCCTGCACCCATCAGCATTGCCTTGGCGAGTTCGTCTGGTTTGCCGACGAGCAGCATCCAGGCCATTTGCGTCAACGCTTGCGTACCAGCCCCCAGACCAATCGCATAGCCACGCATCATCCAGTGGCCGTGCCGAACAAAGTCCCGTCGCTGAATCGCGGCAACACCGAGCAGAATCGACAGCAGCATGACGGAGCCGAAGAGCAAGCGCAGGCCATAAAGGATCAGACCGTCGCCCTCGGGCAATGGGTAGAAGTGGCTCATCCATAGCCCCGAAAGTGCGGCCACCAGACCGCTTGGGATCAGAATTCGTCCGGCGGCGCGATGCCAGGTGGGACGGCGGCGACGGAAGGCAGTTGCAAATTGTAAGGCACCCAAAAGGGAATAGATGGTGACGCTGAGGATGTGCAGCACCGCCGGAATGGGTGACTCGAAGAACCGCGCATTGGCCGGTGTGATGTTCGCACCGCCTGCCAACTGCGTCAGGCGGAAGGCACCACCGGCGAGTGGAATGAGGCTGAGCAGCACCAGTCCGGCGGGCACGAGCCACCAGGTCGAGTCTGTTTTTGCGGGAGTTTTGGTTTTTCGCATGGATTTTCTGACCTGATTAAGCTGAGGTTCCTCGAGGACTCGAGCGTGATCGGAGGTGTCTATTTTCATGCTTGGCTCCTTCAGCAGATTTGGGCAATGATGCAGACTCGAATAAGTGACCGTCTCGCCGTTTGAATCCTTGCGATCACGGGATGGGCCAGCGGATGAGTTACGAATCGTTGCGAAGCACGTTGATTCCGCTGCGCCATAACAAGCCGCGCATGAAACGTTTTTGTTGCACGGCACGAACAATGAAATAGATGCCCAAGCCGAGCCCTAAGACAACCGAAATCGCGCTCGCTTCGATACCAAAGGCTCCACCGGTCAACCATTGATTGCCTTGAATAACCGGTTTAAAGAGGCTGTCGGATGGCACTCCGTTGCCCGAGACGGCAACTCCGAAAACAGTGCCTTGAAGAAAATTCCAGGCCGTGTGGAAGCCCATCACAACCCACAAACTGCGCGTCGCCATGTAGACCGCGCCAAACGAGACACCGGCCTCCAACGCAATCGCGGCGGCACTCCAGAGGCTGGCGTTAGGGTTGCTTAAGTGCAAAAATCCGAAAAACAGCGCGGTCATGGTCAATGCAATCCATGATCCAAAACCCTCTTCCAGAAACCGAAACAGAATGCCACGAAAGAGGGTCTCTTCAAAAACGCCAACGCAAAAATGCAACAAGAGTCCACCGGCAAGTGCTTGTCCTGCGAACTCGAGACCGATGATTCGATAGCCGCCGAGCAAGGCGAGGATGCCGACAGACGCACACAGGTATGCCGCGCCCAGACCTGCGCCTTTGAGCCAGTCAATGACGAAGTGCCGCAAATCCAAACCGATGGCTGCCAGCTTACGCTGCTCAATCAGCCGTGTCACAACGAAGACCGCGAGCAGGGCGCAAACCGACAGCACGCCCAAAGAGATGATCGGCTCGAGTTCGACTGACGTGGCTTGAAGCCCGGTCACAAGCGCGGCAGTCAAGAGGCCAAAGCCAAACCACGTCATCAGCAATCGCGTGACCCAATGGAGCACGATGCGCCGCGCTAGCGATATGAGGTTTTGGGGTGCACCTGGAACACTTTGCGATGCGAGCTTGACCGGATCATTGAATGTTTTCATCGTTTTCCCCTCGCTCGGCCAGAGCAAAATTGATCACCGAAGTTTTCCGCGAAATCATTTGAATTCCATTCGCCTGAATTCGATTTAGCTGAGCTTGGGGCTTCCCATTCCAGGTAAGACTTCCGAAACCTTCTCGCGCCGTTCGGACCAGAGCGCATAGCCCAGCCCGGCCAGAGCAATCCCCACGGGCACCGCCGCGAACCGCTGGATCGCGTGCGGGAATATTGCAGCCAGGGGGGTCAAAAGCGCCGTGACAGCCAGCAGACCGGCGGCCCAGCGCGGCAAGATGCCAGCGCGAAACGTGGCGATGCCAAACAACAGACCGCCCAGCAAGTACACAATTCCGACGAGTGCATAAATCGCTGGGAGGATTCCGAGATTCATCTCGATGGGATGTCCATTCACGATCCCGAAGAATCCCTCCACAAACTTTGGTGCCGCGCTTGCAAGGGGCGGAATGATAAAGGCTTCGGCGAAGATAAAAGCCAGATTGAGCGCCCAAGACAGACCAAACAACAGAAAACCAGCCAGACCAAGCCAACCGGTCTCTTTCACTTGCCTGGCGTACAGCCCCGTCAAGCCGAGCAGGACGAGGAGCGCCATGACCGTCTTGATGGGCGTGATGATGCTCCATGCTGTGGTATTCACGGACGCGAGAACGTCAGGTGGATGGATCGGCTGAATGCCCGCGTAAATGAGTCCTGCTACCACGGCTGATAAACCTGCCCAACGGATCAGGCTCGAGGATGTGATCTTCAGCTTGCTTTGCTTGTCCACTGTAATGCCTGCGGTTTGGTGAATAGTATTCATGTGTTTGGCTCCTTCTTCGAACGCTGGTGATCCGTGTCCGCGTTGAGGTCCGATCTGTTTTCCTGTTCGGGATCAATCTGATTGACCGAAATCAATGGCATTCCCAAATCACGCACTTTTTTCAGCAGTCCATGCAATGCGGCTTGATCAATCGCGGCGCAATCCAAAAGCGTATTGCCGTTGGTCTCGAGCGTGATGGTCACGCCGCCAAACCAGTCTGTCCATTGATCACCCAGATGGCCTTTGATCCTGATTTGATAGAACATGGTCGGTACGGTGTCACTTTCTATGTCGTGTTCGTTGGTCATGGTTGTGTCTCACAGCGATGCTGGGTCGATTCGATTTCGGAAATTCTCTTCATCTCGTGCCGAACGAACTGCCCGCACTTCTCGCCGCAACTTTTGAGCGGGAAGCTGTTTCAGGTGAATCAATTTGGCCGCCGTGATCCGAGATGAAGACTGTGGTCAAGTGCTTCCAGATTGAGCCTGCAAATCCTTTGAATATCCGAATCGGCAAGCTTCTCAAAACCTGACGGTCCGTATCGTTCGCGTGTGCTGAACTGGCATTCACCCATCCTCGAGACTTCGTGAAATTCGTCGCCCCGTTGACCATCGTGAGGTTCACTGTCGTTCCGGTTGGCACGATCAACTCGAGGTCAACACCGCAGTCCTGGCAGGTTGATTTGCGGCTCGAGACTTGGGATGAAATACGAATCCTGCCCTCGGAAGCGTTGAGCCGGATGCTGGTCGGGCCGCCCAATTTCCCAGTGGATTTTTCGGCGGGAATCGGACTGGAGATACAGGTCGCCAGGATCAACAGAAGGGTCAAGATCATCGCGGTGTAAAGGGTCATGGGAGTTCTCCTCGAGACCGCGATGGATCGCACGGTTCATCACAAGTCCTGTCGTGGGTGTGCAGCGCCAAGTGTGTTAGCTCGAGATTTGCTTCGCCGTTTACATGCGTCGAAAATCGTTGTCGAGCGCGTCGAAAAACACCTGTTCTGTTTTGCGCGGATCGTCGAATCCACTGCTGTCAACGGCCACGGCGACACCGCCGGGACCTTTTCTGAAGGTCCAGACCATCGTCACCGTGACGGGTTTATCTCCCAGTCTTCCCAAAAAATCTGCGTCTGAACGCAGGGCAACCGAGGTTTCACCAATGCCCGTCACAGTCCAGTTGGAGTAGCTTCCTTCAGGCTTGGTCCGAGTGGCGGTGGAAACGATGGTGTTCGTGACTTGCTCGGTCGTCGCGGCATAAACGATCAGCGGGCGGGCAAGTTGTGGGGCGCAGGCGGCCAAGATCGACAGGGTGAATAACGTGATGATCAGCAGGAATTTTTTCATGGTTTCTCCAAGGGAGTAACGTTCACTCAGAAGTGTGGCGGGACGATAACGGGCTGATGATGATGGATTCGGACAAGTGAGCCTCCTTGTGCTGGGTCTCGTTTGACCGTGTCGGGCAACGGTGATCTTCCTTCGCCTCGACAGTGCTGGCGACAGTACGGGCGACGGTGAAACTCGAGTTGAAAAAGAAAGGCTGGTGCGTTGAACACAGGGCCAACCCCTGGTCAGAAGGTCAGGGCAAAAAGTTGCCGGGAGTCGCCAGCGTTCCAGGCTTTTGGGCAATTTGCAGTCCGATGCTCGCACGGAAATCACCGTTGTAACCAACCGAAGCGCCCAATCGAACTTCCGGGATGACCGTGTAATACGCGCCGAGTTTCAGGTCGTAATTGAACAGGCTCGAGTAGCCAAGCCCAGCCTGCGCGTAGACTTCAAGGTTGGTGATCGGCTCGAGCTTGCCGCCGAGGTAGCCAAAAACGTTCGGAGAGATGGTGCTGGCAATCAATGAGGCTTGAGCATCAACACCGCCGTAAACCTTGGCCATCGGACTGACCGAATACGTGGCCCGAGCACCAGCATTCACTTCGGGCGTGAGGCTGAACTTGTTGGTCAATCCAACATTCAGACCTGCGCCGACATACGCATCGGCTTTCAAGTCGGGTGTTTCGACCAGGTTGAGAACGTAATTCGAGCCCAGCCGAAAGCTCGAGTTGAAGGTGCCCTTGTTGCCGAACGGTCCATAGGCTGCCCGCAGGCTCGCGCCGACAAACCAATTCGGGATGAGTTCGTGCGTGTAGTTGATGGCTCCATTGACCGTGAATGGATTGGCTGGCAAATTGACCTCACCGGAAAATCCATCGGCTCCGGCTGAACTTCCGAGCGACAGTGCGCCAATCACCATGATGGACCATTTCTGAAACGCGGTCATTTTGGAGGTGCTCATTTTGTTCTCCTTGTTTGAACCACTTGGATTGTGTCAAGGTTCGACACTTGGCATCTCTGCCGTTTGGGTTCAACTGAGGACAACTTACGGATCGATGTGGGGAGTTGTCTTCCCCAGATGTGGGGAGAGTGCCAAACAAGAACAGGGGGATGAAACCCTTGCTCGAGTTCGACGAAATTCTGTTTTGAGGCGCACTTTTTCGCTGCGTTGGCGCGGTTAGATCAAATCCAGTTCCACTGCCCGAGTGACCGCTGTCCGGCGATTCGTGGCGTTGAGTTTGCTGAAGATGCTCTTGGTGTGCGTGCGCAGGGTGCTCAAGGCGATCTCGAGTTCACGGGCGATCTCGGGTCCCGAGAGGTCGGTGTTGAACATCCGTAGCACTTGAAGTTCGCGTTGGCTCAGTGTCTCGAGCACAGGCTGCGAGGTCAGGCTCGTGTGCCCGTGCATATTGGGTTGAGCGGATTCGCCTGCATTTTTTTGTTGCTGAGCTTTGAATGCTGCCAGTAGATTGCCCGTAAAGTTTGGCGAAATTTTGCGTGCAGCAGCTTCGCCAAGCAGTTGTGCCATCGGTAAACCTTCATCCAGGAATATACGGACGTAGCCTTCCGGTTCCGCCAGCGTCAGTGCTTGTTGCAAGGCCTCGAGTGCGGCGGGTGTGTCGCCTCGAGCATGGAGGGCCAATCCTTGCAAGATCAGAATTTCGATAACGCTGCCCATCCTCCCACCCGCTTGCGCTGTTTGCAGAAGACGCTCGAGCAGCCCCATTGCCTCAAGATCAGATTGTTTTGTATCCGCGCTTTTCGATTGCGCCAAGAGGACCCGCGCCAAGGTGATGTGTTCAAACTCGTGCAGGTACTCGAGGTCGTCTCGAGCCGAGAGGTTCTGCTCACGCACCCAATTCAAGGCTTCCCCCAGATTTCCCTGCGCTATCCAAACCCGAGATTTTATGGCTGCAATGGGGCGCACATTTGGAAAAAAATCACCCACATACAAGCGTTCCGCCTCAAGCAGCAACTCGAGAGCACCGTCCAAATTTTCTTCGGCTTGCCGTATTTGAGCCATCGTCACACGCAAACGGTATGGGTGTTGAGGCAAGCCGTTGGACTCACCGAGTTTCTGGCCGGTCAGAAGGTTCTGCGTGGCGGCACTCAGGTCATTGTGTTCGCGCTCGAGTTCGCTCATGCCAACGTGCATGTCTGCCGCCCCACGCAGCACGGGCGCACCCGGCTCGTTTGCGATTTGCAAGCCTCGCCCGTAAGTCCTCATGGCCTCGTGCAGACGACCCTGCACCATCTGAATGTCCGCCAAGGCGATGCTGATGCCAATCGCATCAGGGTTGTGACCAATCCTCAGCAGCCTCGTCATGCAATCGGCATAAAAGTGTTGCGCCGCCTCGAGATCCCCAGTTGTCCAATACGCGAGTCCCAACAGTCCCGATGCCGCCCCGCGCCCGTGATGGTTGTCATCAGGCAAGACCTCGAGCGCACGCTGAGCGTGATCCACACTATGGCGCACATGGCCCACAGCCAGAGCGTGTGCGGCACGGAAAACGGCAATCGAACCGGGAAGGCTGCGAAATTCTTCTTCGTCCACGACGATCATCTCCGCCGATGATTGCTTGCTCGTGTCGTCCCTCGAGTCCAGCCAGCGTTCGGCGTCGCGCAGTTGAACCTCAACACCTTCGAGCTTGCCACTTGAGAGCAACGTCCCAGCAAAGTGAACGCTGAGCACGGGCCTGCGCTGGAACACTTCCTTGGGCAGCATCTCGAGCCAAGCGAGCACCATCGATTCCTGTCTGCTCCGCCGCAGGGCAGGCATGGCCCGTTCGATCAAGTCCGCTGTGCGCTCGAAATCCTCAGCGGCCAGCGCGTGACGGATCGAATCTGCTACAGAACCATTGTGTTCAAACCAGGCACTCGCACGTCGATGCAGGGCAGGAACTTGATCAGGCTGCTCCGTCAGCAAGTGCAGGTGAAGCACATCGGCAAACAGATGGTGATAACGAAACCAGTGACGCTTATCATCCAATGGAATCAGAAAAAAGTTACCGCGTTGCAACGCCTCCAATCTCGCTTTGCCACCCGACTGACCACTGACCGCATCGCACAACGATCCATTCAAACGCTCGAGGATGGAGGTCTGAAGCAGGAAGCTTCGAATGGCTTCAGGTTGACGCTGCAAGACTTCTTCGACCAGATAATCCACAATGTAGCGGTCATCTCCGGCGAATGCTTGGATAAAACCCGAAACGTCCTGGTGGTCCTGCATCGACAGTACAGCCAATTGCAGCCCAGCGATCCAGCCTTCGGTTCGGGATTCCAAGACGGCAACCTCATGGCTCGAAAGCTTGAGGATCATCATCTGATTGAGAAACTCGGCTATTTCGGAAGGGGTAAAACGCAAGTCCGTGACACGTAATTCGGTCAATTGATTGCTGGCACGCAACCGAGCCAACGGTAGGTTGGGGTCCTCGCGGGTCGTGATGACCATGTGCATTTGTGCGGGCAAGTGCTCGAGCAAAAAAGTCAGTGCATGATCAACCGGTTGGGAATCAATCAAGTGGTAGTCATCGAGCACCAGAAGAAAGTCGTCCGGGATGGTGCTGATATGGTTGAGCAAAGCTGTGAGGATCGATTCGGTTGGCGGTGATCGATTGGGTTGTAACGCATTCAACACACCCTCTCTAAGATTGGGCGCAACGGTCTGCAAAGCCGTCAGGAGGTAGGTCAGGAAGCGGGCCGGATCGCTGTCCGCTTGATCCAATGACAGCCAGGCGACAGGGTTTTTGCAACTGGCAACCCAGTCGCTGACCAAGGTGGTTTTACCGAAGCCGACGGGGGCAGAGATCAGGATCAGTTTAGAGTGCAGACCCTCGTTCAGCCGCTCGAGCAGGCGAGGGCGGACGACGAGTTGTAATCGTGGCAAGGGGATGTAAAATTTTGTGTCTAAAACAGACGTAGACATCGTTTGACTATAATCCGTATCTCTTTTTCATGTTGCGGAACACACGACATCAACCATGCTCGAGGTTACAGCAGAGGTGACGGTGCTCGCTCGAGCCATCAGTCACAGATCAACAATGATCAGGCTCGAGTCAAGTCAGTGCAGGCTGTCCGGTTGATCCCAGCACCCGTTGCCACAATTCGCTCGAGGGATCGATCCTCTTGCGTTTGGTCGTGGCCAGCGCAATCGGCACGTGCGTGAAATACTGATTCCAATACCCAACCATCATGTCGGTGCGTCCCGCCATGCCCGCATGAACCGCGTGCTGCCCGAGCGCGATGCAGTATTCGGCATCAATCGCATTCGCGGTTTGAGAGCGAATCGAGTAACTCGGATCGATGTATTTGATGCTGTGCTCGAAGCCTCGAGCTTTGAAACTTATGCTGATGGTGTCGCGCAAAAAAGTGCCGATGTCTTGCAATTTCGTGTTGCCCGAAGCGTCTTTGAGAGCATCATTCGCCGCGAGCAATTCTTGACCGGAGCCTTCCGCAACAGCAATCACGGCGTGATGGCGTTCACGCAATCTGGCCTCGAGCAACGCGAGCAATCCGTTCGGACCCTCGAGCTTGAACGGGACTTCGGGAACCAAACAGAAATTCACATCGCTATCAGCAAGCGTGGCGTGCGCCGTGATGTAGCCACTCTCGCGACCCATCAGTTTGACCAGCCCGATTCCGTTCAACGCACCTCGAGCCTCAGCGTGCGCGGCGGCAAGTGAACGGGTGGCCTCTTCGACGGCGGTGGCAAATCCAAAACTGCGCTCGAGCCACATCAGGTCGTTGTCAATCGTTTTGGGCACACCGATCACGGCGATGTTCAGGCCACGCTCGAGGGCGGCTCGGGCGAGGGCGGACGCGCCACGCAAGGTGCCGTCACCACCGATGCAAAAGAGCACATTCACCTTCAAGCGTTGCAGTGTCTCGAGCATCGCCTCAATCGGTTGCGGTCCTCGAGACGATCCGAGCATCGTGCCACCGCTGTTGTGAATGTCCTCGACACTGCTGGGGGTCAACTCGAGCGGTTCGAGTTTGCTGGCGGTATTCAACCCGGCGTATCCGTAGCGAAAGCCGTAAATCTGTTTGATGCCATAAGCGTAACTGGCGGTCATGACGATGCTGCGAATCACGTCGTTCAAACCGGGGCACAGTCCACCACAGGTCAGCACGCCAACGGTGGTTTCTTTGGGATCGAAAAACAAGTCATGACGAGGACCGGCCTGCTCAAACGATGGTGGCAATTCAGCCCGTGCAATGTACGCCTCGAGATCACTGGTCAACGAACAGGTCAGCACTCGAGCATCATCATTGACGAAATGGTTCCGTCGTCCAATCAAAGGATTGCGAAAGCTGGTTGCGCCCAAATTGGTGACACGCACGTTCTCGAGACTCAACATCAGACGACCTCCAAACCCTGGCGATGGCTCAAGATAACAGGTTCAGCCCAGATCGGACTGAACCTGCTGCCAAGAAATTGAGCCGCGACTCGAGTGCTCACATCGGAATCACCGCCTGACATGTCTCGAGATCATTCATGGTTTGTTGGGTTTGGCACGGACCAGCAGCACCGGCACGTCCGCGTGGTGCATCACACCTTCGGCGACACTTCCCAGCAGCAAGCGATCAACGCCACGTCGTCCATGCGTGCCAATCACGATCAGGCTCGAGTGTTGCGCCTTGGCAAATTTCAGGATGGCCTGCGCGGTGCGGGCTCCGGTTGCCGGAACAATCGTGGTCTGAACGCTTTGTTGCGTGCTCAGTTCGGTGGCGTTTTTGATGATCGCTTTGCCTTCGTTCTCGACCGCTTCGATCCACGGTTCGGGTTGGTACGTCAGGGTGCCGAATCCCAAGCCAGCGCTCATCGGCAATGGAATGTCGGGTAGCACGTGCAGAAAATGCAGGCTCGCAGCGAGTTGCTTGGCGAGTTCGTCGGCGGTCCACAGTGCGGCACGGCTCGCGTCGCTGCCGTCAACAGGAACCAGAATCGAATCGAAGCTGCTTTGCATCGGTACGGTGCCCGTCCAACGCAGGAGCATCACCGGTTGATTTGCCTGCCGTGCCACGCGCTCGGCAACACTGCCAACCAGCAAACGCTCGAGCCCTTCGCGCCCTTGCGTGCCCATCAGGATCAGATCGCACTCGACGCCATCGGCGGTTTTGACGATGCTGGTGGCAACACTGTGCGTCTCGTCTTGAACGATTTTCGTTTTCAGATTCACACCATGTTTCGTTGCAATCTTCGTCCACGGCTCGAGCAATTCCTTGGCATGTGCTCGTACCGCCTCTAGTGTTTCGTGCTCGGATTGTGGCGGGTATACGGGCGGCATTTGCAAGACGTTGAGCAACGTGACCCGAGCGCCCAATTTGCTGGCCAACTCGAGTCCGGCCATGGCCGCATTCTGGCTGAGTTGTCGTGCATCAATCGGAATCAGGATGTGTTTGAACATCAGGCCCTCCTGCTGGAAACCGTTTCTTCTCGAGGAACCACCATTGCTTTCTCGCTCGATTTCAGAAACGCCCAGAGCACATCCGTGACTGTGATCATCCCCACAAGCGTGCCGCCTGACATCACCGGTAATCCGCCAATCTTCTGCTCGAGCATCAACCGTGCCGCCCGTTCAACGCTGGAATCCTGACTGACCGTGACTGGATTCTTGGTCATGATTTCTTTGACCAGAATTTTCGGAATCAAGTAATTGATCTCCCAGATCGAAAGCGAAGTCGCATCCGATGGCATCGCCTCGCGGATGTCACGGTCGGTGACAATCCCCACCAGTTCGCCATTCTCGAGTACCGGCAGGCGACGGAAGCCACCTTCTTTCATTCGTTTTGCCGCCTCTGGAATCGGCACGCTTGGGTCCACCGAGATGACGTGTTGCGTCATCAGATCTTTGATTTTCATGTTTTGCCCCCTTTGGCATGAAGGTAGAACTCGGGTATTACCAGCGCATTACCGCGCTGTGATTCTTGAGCCAAAATCCTCGAGCCAAAATCCTCGAGCCAAAATCTTCGAGCCAGTGAGGTCTTAGGCTCGAGCATGCCTGTCGCAAGATCCATTCGAGAGTTGCTGGATCATTGGAAACAATTGAATTCGGTTCAAGCATACGATCAGCGTTGCGTTTCGCTTGACATCGCCGATCCGAGGTTGGCCTGAACCCTCGAGTGTTGAACCCGTTCTGGTAGCTCCTGCTCCACCTCGAGCGCCCGGATCAGCAGGACTGGAATCTCGGCATGATGAATCACCGATTCGGCGACACTGCCGATCAAGAATTTCATCACGCCCGTTCTCGCGTTCGTGCCCATGACGATCAAATCCGTGTCGGTGCGCTTCGCATGACGCAAGATCGTGCGATTGACCGCCTCGAGTCCGGCCCGCAATTCGCTGAGTTCCACCTGCTCAGGCTCAAGTGATTCCGTGCCGATTTGTTCCAGTGCCTTGCGCATGATCTTGCGGGTTTCACTGCGCATTTGTTCGTTGTAAACCGGCTCGAGATCAAGTTCGCCAAAGACCGCCGCTGGATCAACCGTGACATGCAAGAACTCGAGTTTCGCCTGCAAGCGTTGCGCCAGTTCTATCGCGTGCGCGATGACCGTGTGCCGGATTTGATCCGCATCGATGGGCACCAGAATGCGTTTGAATCTCGGTGTGTTTGGACGTTCTGTATGTCGCACGAACATGACCGGCACTGGCGTTTCGTGCGCCACCTGTTCGGCCACACTGCCCCAAATGGCTCGAGCCAAACCCTCGCGTCCGTGCGTGCCCATGACGATCAGGTCAGCGGCTTCGTACTCGGCAACCTTGCAGATGGCGTTGGCCGTGTTCGGTCCGGTCGCCAGGTTCGGCATGGCTTGAAGCTCGAGCGCTTTGGCTTTGTTCGCCCAGAGTTCAACCAGCGCATTGCCGATCAAGCGTTTGCTGCGATGGCGTTCATCGGGTGTGAACGACGTGCCTTGATCAACGACGTTGGTGAAGGTCACACTGGCCTGCAATTGTCGTGCCAGTTCCAGGCCGACTTGCGCCGCCTGATCGCTGCTGGGGCTACCATCCACGGGAATCAGAATCTCTTTGAGCATCACGAACCTCCGTGCAGAAAGTCTCGAGGGCAGGCATTACCAACCAGTTACCACTGGCTGAATCAGCAGACTCGAGCAATCTCAAATCGTGTCTCTAACAGTCTCGTAATGCCTTGGTAACGCCCTGATCGGAAACTCTTTTCAGCAGCGGCGAGCAACAACCAAGGCCGCCAGGAGGACACAATGGCAAAGATCGGAATCGTTGGCGCAGGCATGGTCGGTTCGGCAGCAGCAAATGCGCTCGCACTGCGCGGCTCGTGTGATGAGATCGTACTGGTGGATACCGACACCGCCAAAGCCCATGCGCAGGCCGTAGATGTTGCCGCCGCGTCATTTGTGAACCGTGGTTTGAAAGTCTCGAGCGGCGAGTACAAGAACCTCAAGGGCGCAAAAGTCGTGGTGCTCGCACCGGGCATGCGGCAACACTGGGGTCGCAACCTCAAAGAATTGCTCGAGAACAACATCGAAGTCTTCAGGGATGTTGTGCCGCAAGTTTTGAAGCACGCGCCGA
>JAYURE010000517.1:0-4223 GCA_043756345.1 Deinococcales bacterium
CGAGCGTTTCGTCGCAACATCAAAGCTTCTCGATAAAACAATGTAGCATCAATTCGCACGATTGGGAAGGGATTTTCACCAAGCGAATTTTTGCGCAGGCCGCGCAGCACGTACACGAACGGTCATCACGACTTGCGCGAACAAAAAATTCTGGAGCATCAGAAATAATCTAATCCGTGAATCACAATGAATTTTGAATCTCGAGGAATCTCAAATCGCATCGCTCTCGAGTCAAAAAAATATGCGAAAACACTTTCCTCGAGTGAAAATTCACGTCAAGGTTTTCGTTTTGATGAAGTGTTTTCGCATCACGTAAATTGATTTTCGAATGCGATCTGCAATTTTTTCGTGCTCGAGAAATTCTAGAATCGTTTTGCGACTGCTCGAGGAAATCCAAAATCGTATTGCGTTGGCTCGAGAATTTTTCGCCGCTCGCTTCGCGGGCGAGGCAAGCCTCGCCCCTACGGAAATCGAAAACAATCAACGGATACTGAGGCTTCCTTCTGTTGTGCCTGACGGTGTGAATTGATTCGAGCGACGCTCGAGGTCCGTGAGATTAGACTGGCCTTGCAATGCGGATTGCCAGGCTTCGATCACACCGGCCACTTGCTCGGCGGTCTCGTGCGCGAACTCGAGGCGGAACTTTTGAATGCCCGCGTTGCGCCATTGCTCGAGGTACTTCGCACCGGATTGCGCTTGCGCCCCGAAGACGGTGTTGCGACAACCGACATCGGCCATGACTGGATGCTCGAGGCCATGTTCGTCTCGCAAGGTGACGGTGTGCGTTTCGCAAGGATGGCCGCAGTTGGTGTGATCGGTGCCGCTCGAAAGGAAGCGGCAGAAGACGCAATGCTCGGTGTGAAAGACCGGCAGGTGATGGTGTGCGATCACCTCGAGCGCTCCAGGATTGACCCACGCGGCGAGATCAGAAATCTGTTGCGCATTCAAGTCATGCGTCGGCGCAAGTTTCTCGAAACCCATGCCGAGGAGGTGCTGGGCGGTGATACCGTTCGCGGCATTGAGCGAGAAATCGCCGTACAGCGCGGGTCGTTCTGATGACTCGAGTAAAGATTTCAGCAGCCCGAGTGATCGCACCAGGATCGCGCTCGCACCGAGGCTGAGCAAGAAAGTGTGGATGCGTTCCTCGTTCGGTTTGAGCACTCGCGGGCTGGCGACGACGGCGCGAATGCCCGCACTGATAATCTTTTCGACGCTGGGTCGCAGGCCGTACAACTCGAGGTAATCCAGAATGATCTCGTCGGGTCGTGCGGCAATCGCGGCCTCAAGTTGTTCGGGTCGTCGCACGAGCACCGACAATTCCGCTTTGGCTTGCGTTGCAGCCTCGACCAAAGTTGCAGGTTCCGGCACAATCTTCGGTATCGGTTTGCGCAAGGTCTCGAGTTGATGCGGGTGAAGTTCGGCAATCGCGGGTTCGCGTCGCCACTCGAGCAATTCGGCAATTGCGGTGCGACGCACTTTGGAAAGTTCCGAGAGCGGCAGGAACAAATCGCCCTCAAGTTTGACGGTCACACCCTCGAGTGAAAACGGTGTGTCACCAAGTTTGCCGAGTTCCTGCTCGAGCGTCGCCTGATCGAGTTTGCGTTTCTGCGCGATTTGCAAAACCGTTTCGCTGTGCACTTCGATCTCGCGGCCCGCTTCGTCTTTGACCTCGAGCGTTAACGGTTCGTTTGCACGTCCGAGCACCGTGAAGTGAATGCCGCGCCGTGCGACCGGATCGCCGGGTTGCGTGAATTTCTTGTAACGTTTTTCCAGGCTCGGGTCGTGCGAACGCCAAACCCAATCGCCCTCGCGGATTCGAGAGAAGGCAATCTGACCGTTGCCGAATCGCAATTCGACGCCGCTCAAACCGCTCGAGTCGTCCAAGTTGCGGCCTCGAGATTTGACCTCGAAGACTTGACCGCCCTCTTCGCGTTCCTGCGGGCTGCGCCAATCGGCGGCATCGAAGACGAGGCCATCGCCGGGTTTGATGATCGGCCCCTCGAGTTGCACGTAAACACCTTTTTCGTTGATGCCTTTGACCACGCCGACTTTGACGCCTCGATGCCGGGGTGCACGACCAACCACGACACGTTGATGGTCCACGCCGGAAATAAACGCGGCCTCGAGTCCTCGTGAGTAGACACCCTCGAGCGCCAGTTCCTCTTCTGGTTTGATGCTGAGCGGACGGCTCGCCCAGGCATCGTCGATGGCTTGACGGTAGGCGCTGGTGGTTGCGGCGACGTACTCGGCGTCTTTATAGCGGCCCTCGATCTTGAAGCAATCGACGAGGTGAATCAAATCTGGAATCTGATGCAGCGCGTACAAATCTTGTGGCGAGAGCAAATAACGGTACGGCCCGAGTTCGCGCTTCTCGCCATCGACCATCAGGTCATACGGCAAGCGGCACGCCTGCGCACACGCGCCACGGTTGGCGCTGCGACCGCCCCACGCCTCACTCGAGAAGCACTGCCCGGAATAGGAAACGCACAAGGCTCCATGGACGAAGACCTCGAGTTCAACATCGGTCGCGGCCCGAATCATCTGAATGTCTTTGATGCTCAGTTCGCGGGCCAGCACCACCCGACGCGCCCCGAGTTCTCGAGCGAGTTCCGCACCTTCGGCGCTGGTGATCGTCATTTGCGTGCTCGCATGGACCGGCAATCCTGGCGCGAGTTTTCGGGCCAGTTTGACCACGCCCAAATCCTGCACGATGATCGCGTCCGCACCGGCAGCCGCAATCCCAAGAATTTCATCCTCGAGCTTGGCGAGTTCGGTGTCAAAAACCAGCGTGTTAACCGCAACGAATCCCATCACGCCGCGTTCGTGCAATTCGCTCATCACATCCGGCAGGGTTGATTGCGTGAAGCTCATCGCTTTGGCTCGAGCGTTAAAACCCTCGAGTCCGAAATAGACGGCATCGGCTCCGGCTTCTATTGCCGCTCGCAGTTGCGGCAGGCCACCGGCGGGACTCATCAGTTCTGGTTTGGTTGGGGTTCGGGAGGCATTCATCGTCAACACAATGCGCGTGCATTTCGGCAAGGTCAAGTCATACGTAAATCTCGAGTTAGACTCGAGCGATGACGAACACCATGATTTACCTGATCGGTTTCGCGGGCGTCGGCAAGTACACGATTGCCAAAGCAATCGCCGAAATGATGGCTGGGACGCTCGAGGCTTGCAAGGTTGTGGACAACCATTACGTGCTCAATCCAATCTTCAATCTGATCGCGCAGGATGGCGTCACGCCCTTGCCCGCGCAGGTGTGGGAAAACGCGATGCAGGTGCGTTTGGCGGTGCTCGCCACGATTGAACATCTTTCGCCAAAGGATTGGAATTTTGTGTTCACCAACGAATTGGTAGAAGATGGATTGACCGAGGATGCCGATGGCTCGAACCTGATGCTCTACTCGCAAATTCTCAAGGTCGCGCAGGCTCGAGGTGCGCGTTTCGTGCCGGTGCGTTTGCTGTGCGATCTCGAAGAACACCTCTCGAGGGTTGTGCGCCCGGAACGCCGCGAACGCATGAAGGATGTTGCTCCGAACGAGGCTCGAGACAAGCACGCGAATCACAAGTTGTTCATGCCAGATCACACGAACACCTTGACGCTGAATGTCACCGGTTTAACACCCGAGATCGCAGCGCAAACCATCCTTGAGCATGCGTTGAACATACGTTAAAGCTCGAGGCTCAGGCCATCGCGTCGAACTCTTTTTGGTACGAAACCCCGTGCGCATCCAACCATTCCTTACACTCGAAATAATCCGCGAAGCTCTCCTCGATTCGCTCGAGCAGCAAGACATCGGGATGTGCGATTTCGTTCTCGTGAATGTTCAAGAAGGCCATCACTTGAGATTTTTCCTGTTCTGAGATTTGAATCAAGTACGCGATGTCATGCCCAAAAATCGCTTGGGCATCCTCGGAGTAATCAAAAAACTCGAGTTGAAAACCGCCATCGGCCTTGATTTCGACCCACGATGCCGTGCCTTTGAGTTTGCCGCGCAATTTGACTTTGTTCATCTTGTCCAGACTGTACTGCATGGACTCTTAACAAACTGGCACAAATCCTGATTGTCGTTCACGAGAGAAATTCGTCATTCCGGTCTTGGCTGAATCCGCATCCAGAGGAGATGTATACTTATTCACTCGAGATCACCCAAGATGGATTCGAGCCATTCCCACTGGAGCACCCATGACCACTTCCCTTAAAGGCCGCGATTTTTTAA
>JAYURE010000518.1:0-4216 GCA_043756345.1 Deinococcales bacterium
TTTGGCGTGAACCCGAGCGTGTTCCTGTGAAATCACGATGGGCTTGAAAAGTAACGTATGAGATTGGATTGAAATGCTCGAGGGGTTTGTTGGGTGTTCGGGTGTGAAATCCTGGAACCATCAAACCCACATCTCGAGGGAGAAGATCGCTTGAAAATAGCCCGAATTCAAGCTAGAATTTTGAAAACCATGTTTCTTCGGAGCGATTCATGTACACGATCAAACTCGACGAATTCGCCCTCGAGAACCTGCGGGCCATTCCAGCAAAAGCCCATTCCAGCCTCAAAACAGCCATCCTCGAACAACTGACTTATCTGCCGACCACGGTCACACGAAATCGCAAACCGCTTGATCCGAAAATCTTGAATGCCGCCTGGGAATTGCGCTGCGGCCCGCAAAACATGTTTCGCGTGCTTTACGAAGTGCTCGAGGAAGAACAGCAAGTCAACATCCTGGTCATCGGTATCAAACAGGGCGAGCGATTGCTTGTGAACGGAAGGGAACTCGAATGAAGATTGTCGCACTCACCAAAGCCAAAAACACGTTCTCGAGCCTGGTCGAAGCGGCCCAGCACGAACCGATCATTGTCACCAAAAACGGCAAGACCGCCGTGGTGATGATTCACCCAAAAGACGACGAGGAAATGACGCGAATTGTGCTCGAGCATTCCAGGTCACTCTCAGAAGTGCTCGAGGCGAGCCGGAAGCAGGCACGAGCGGGCAAATTGATAGACATTGACACGGCGTTTGAAATGGCGAAAGAAAAGTAACGCTCGAGGTTGGGCGTAAGTGCTCGAGGGGGTTTGTTGGGTGTTCGGGTGTGAAATCCCGGAACCATCAAACCCACCTCTCGAGGGTGAAGATGACAGGCGCTCAAATTGTGTTCGAGATGTTGAAGAAAGCGTGAAACTCGAGTTTAGACTGTGAAATCAGTAATCTTTGTTCGGGTCTGGAAGGATGTCGTGTATGATTCCGCGACTTTCATAACTTTTCAGGTCTTTTGGAACTCTTCTGCGTTGAATGTTATCCAGCTTACTGATAATTTGGGCATCTCTGGTTGCTTGCTGTTCCCCTAGAGACTTTAAATCCTCAGATAAAGTACCAATTGAAGCTGCTATTCGGATTCCCATTCCATCAACTGCATTTGCTAGTGTCTGAAAGCCAGCTATCAATAGTTGGTTGGTTTTTCTTTGCTCAAATATAGTAGAAAATTGAAAATCTTTTTGGGCTTCCCTAACAATCGAATTCATTCTGTCTGTAATTAGTTTAGAAGTCAGCAAAGCTGGCTTTATATCATAGGAAACTGGAAAAGGCATGATTTTAATCTGCTTTTTCGGGCTTTCAAAACGTTGTTCGGCTTCGATTTCTAGTTTTAGTGTGCTGTAGGATTGTAAATTTTTTTGAATTTCAAGTAAATCACCATCGAACCCGCCTAAACTTAGCGTTGCTTTCTCAATAGAACTCCAAAAAGGCGAAAAAGCACCTTCCTTGAAATCAACTTCAGCCTGATCCAAAAATTCATTTGCTTTTTCAAGATGTAGAGGGATGTTACTAATGCTCGAATCTGCATCTGACATTATTCTTTGTAAGCTTCCAGATCTCTCTTTACTTTTTTCGGATTTGTTCATTCGGTTAACAGAAGATGCAGTAACAGCTATAATTACTACTAGAATTACCACAAAAAGCATGTTACCTAGAGGACCATTAAGAGCTTCCATTTAACACCTCCACATCTTATAATTTGACTTCATACGCTGAAAACGCGATCAATTAGCGATTTTTTGATAGTTTGTTGGTAGTGGATCAGTCCGAACGCTCAAGATGAAATGAAAGTTGCCATGAACGCGAAGCCTCAAGACAAACATTTTAAGTTATACCACTGGAAATCTACCCTATCACAAACCTCACGCAAACGCATACAACGCCTCGAGCAGCACCTTCGCGTACTCGTCGGGTTTCAACCCTTTCTTCTCGAGTTTAAATCCCGGTGGGTATTTCGTGACTTCAATTTTGTGTGGGCTTTCACGCACGGCTTTCGCGTCGTAATCCAGTTCGGATTTGCCGAATGAAACCGCCAGTTGCGTCATGGTCTCGCTTATGGACAGCACGCTTTTCGCTCCGGCGACGACGCGCAATTTGGCGAGGTCGATGAAGTTCTCAACCTCTCGAGGCATCGGGCCGTGTTTGGATTTCAGTTCGCGTTCAACGCGGGAAATCTCGGACAGTTTGGTGCTCTCAGAAAGCCGTCCGTAGTATTCGATGCGCTCGAGTTCTTCTGGAATGTATATGGGATCGAGGCGAGCATTCACGGCCAGGTCGATGGCGAGGCGTGGCGCGGGCAGTTTGTAATCGCCTTTGAGTTTGGCGATGGCTTCCGAAAGCAATTCCGTGTACACCTCGAGTGAGACGAGTTGAATGTGTCCGTGTTGTTCTGGCCCCAGAATATTGCCGACGCCACGAATTTCCATGTCTTTTTCGGCCAGCAAATGCCCGCTTCCCAGGTCGGCAAGGTCAGCGATGGCCCACAGTCGGCGTTCGGCGTTGGCGCTGATGCGTGGCGGGTAAAAAAAGTGTGCGAAGGCTTCGGTGGCGCGTCGTCCGACCCGTCCGCGCAGTTGGTACAGTTGCGCGAGTCCGAGTCTATCGGCGCGTTCGATCAGAATCGTGTTCGCCTCGGGAATGTCCAGGCCGCTTTCGACGATGGTGGTCGAGATCAGCACGTCGAACGCGCCCTCCTCGAAACCGTTCATGATCTCTTCGATTTCACCGTCGGGCATTTGTCCGTGTGCCACGGCAATGCGGGCCTCTGGGACGAGGCTTTGGATGTAACGGGCGCGGTTGTTGATGCTGGCGATGCGGTCGTGAATGTAGAAGGTTTTGCCGCCACGATCCATCTCGAACAAAATGGCCTCGCGCACGGTCGCTGGATCGAATGGCGTTAAGACGGTACGAATCGGTTTGCGTCCGGCGGGCGGCGTGGCGATGTGGCTCATGTCGCGCAGGCCAACCATGCTCATGTACAAGGTGCGCGGGATCGGTGTGGCAGAGAGCGACAGCACGTCTATCGCGTGTTCTTTGTTCAACTCGAGTTTCGGTTTGGGCTTGTTGATGACATTCCCGATCACGGCTTCCAAACTCGCGGCGATGCCGGATGCGGCAATCGCCGTTCCGCTCGTGTGCACGTCAATCTTGCGCGATTTCGGTTTTTTCTCGAGGTGCGCGAGTTCCACATTTTTGATGTCGGACAGGCTGATCTCACCGGCTTTGAGGGCTTTCAATTTTTCTTTTTGCATCACGCCGAAACGGTGTTCTTCGTCAATGATCAGCAATCCCAGGTTTTTAAACTCGAGTTCTTGCGAAAGAATCCGGTGCGTGCCGACGACAATATCGACCGTGCCGCGTTTCAATCCTTTGTACACACTTTCGGCATCTTTGGCGGTCGTGAACCGTGAGAGGCCCGCGACGATGATCGGTGTGTTCTCAAAGCGTTTGCGGATCGTCTCGAGGTGCTGGTCGGCCAGCAACGTGGTCGGCACGAGGATGGCGACTTGCCTGCCGTGCGCGACGACGCGATGCGCAGCCCGCACCGCTACCTCTGTTTTGCCGAAGCCGACATCGCCGCTGACCAGTCGGTCCATCGGTGTGGCCTTCTCGAGGTCGCGGCCAACATCTTTTATAGCGCGGCCCTGATCGCGGGTGAATTCAAACGGGAAGTTCGACTCGAAGGCCGTGTCCCATTCGGACTCGAGCGGCGCGTAACTTTGGCCGGGCGTGGCCTGTCGCGCCGCGTATTGGATCAGCAATTTTTGCGCGAGTTCTTCGGCATTGCGCCGCGCCTTCTCTCGGGCCTTCGCCCATTCGTTTTTACCCAAGGTCGAGAGCCGTGGCGGATCGTCAGTGGTTCCGGGATGACGGCGCAAACTCGGCAATTGTTCGACCGGCAAGAACATTCTGGCATCGCTGGCGTATTTGATTTGCAAGTAATCGCGGGTCACACCCAAAATCTGTCGCGCCTCGAGTCCGAGAAATTGTCCGATGCCGTGCTCCGGGTGAATCAAGTAATCGCCCAAAGTCAGCGCGGTCGCATCCGTGACTGGCGGGCCACGCAGCTTGCGGGCTCGCAACGTCGCGCCGCCCTGAAAGCCGTACAGCAACTCCTCGGTGACGCAAATGATTTTCGCATCGTGATCGATGAAGCCACCTTCGGCCCAACCTTT
>JAYURE010000519.1:0-1560 GCA_043756345.1 Deinococcales bacterium
GCTTGCACCGCGTCCACCTCTTTGGAATTGATCGTCAGGTCCGCGCCGAATATGAGGGCCAACTCGAGCCGGTGCGCTTGCGGATCGGTGACGATGACCTTGCCCGCACCCTTGCGTTTGAGCGCCAGCACGGTCAGCAGGCCAATCGTGCCCGCGCCGAGGACCACGACGGTAGCGCCCAACGTCAGCGGCGTCAGGTTCGCGGCCCGCATCGCCACCGCGAGCGGTTCGATCAGGGCGGCGCGTTGCCAATCGAGCGAGTTCGGAAAACGACGCAAGTTGCGCAACGGCACGCTGACCAATTCGGCGTAAGCGCCATCGACGGACCAACCGATGCCTTTGCGTCGTTCGCAAATGTTCTCGAGTCCGCTGCGGCACGCTTCACACTGACCACAGGTGATGAGTGGATTGATGGCGACTCGATCACCGATTTGAAACTCGAGTTCGCTCGGGCCAGTTTCACTCAGACCAGTTTCGCTCGAGCCAGTTTTATCCAGGCTTTCGATCTGACCGGCGAATTCGTGACCCATGATGATGCCGGGAGAACGCCGCCCGGTTGAACCGGTGAAGCCGTGAACATCCGAACCGCACACGCCAACCGCCTTGACGCGAATGATGGCATGACCGGCTCGAGCTTGCGGATCGGGCACGTCCCGAAATGGCATCTGCCACGGTGCGTCGAACATCAGTGCTTTCATGCTGGCCTCCGGTCGTGAATGGGCACGAATAGAACGCGCTCGAGGTGCTGAAGGTTTTCTGTGGTTTTCATTTGTTCCAGGCTATACCTCAGGTGTGCAATAACGTGCACGGGCTCAATCAGTGGCTCGTGATTCGTGGCGTGTTCCTGCTGGTCGTGGTGCTGCTGCAAAACCGAGATGTTGGCAAGAAAAATTGATCAACCTCGAGACGTATCGGGAAGTGGAAAGAAAAAGCTCGAGCCTGAGATTCAATGCGATGCTGCTGAGCGAATCTGCCGAGCGAATCCGTACAGAAAGGTTGTAACCTCAACCCATGAATTCTCGAGTCAAACCGCAAATCGTTCTGGTCATGGGCGTGTCGGGTTCCGGCAAAAGCACGTTCGGCGCGGCACTCGCAGCGCGTCAAGGTTGGGCATTCGCCGATGCAGACGACTACCACCCAACCGCCAACCGTGAGAAAATGGCTCGAGGTGAAGCCCTCAACGATGCCGACCGTGAACCGTGGCTGCAACGGTTGCACGAATTGCTAGAGCAGACATTACTTGGGCAGACATTACTTGGGCAGACTCAGCAGCAAAATCAGCACGGGTTGGTGCTCGCATGCTCGGCCCTGAAAGTGAGTTACCGGGAAATCCTGATCGGAAATCTCGAGGGCGTGAAAATCGTTTCTCTCGAGGGTAGCCGCGAATTGATCGCCGAACGAATGCGCAATCGCGATCACTTCATGCCGGTCAGCCTGCTCGAGAATCAACTCGCCACGCTCGAACCAGCAACGGACGCGATGATCTTGGACATTGGGCTGCCGATAGCAACGATGCTCGAGCAAGTCGTGACGCAACTCTGGCAATGAACTTCGCTCGGG
>JAYURE010000520.1:0-12374 GCA_043756345.1 Deinococcales bacterium
GGCTCGTTGGCGTTGTGCCTGTACGCCTCAAAACTCGTTGATGATGAACGCACGTTGCCGGATCAGAACGCTCGAGCCGAGACGCACGCGCTTTTGGAATTGCTGACGCCAATCGTTAAAGCCTGGAGCAGCCACTACGGACTCGAGGCGAATTACAACGCGATTCAGGTGCTTGGCGGTTATGGCTACACGCGGGAATACGACGCGGAAATGTTCTACCGCGACAACCGCATCAATCCGATTCACGAGGGCACGAACGGGATTCAAAGTTTGGATTTGCTGGGTCGAAAAGCCGCGCAAGAAAATGGTCTCGGTCTGAAGCTTCTCGCCGCCAGAATGCTCGAGACGACTGCTCGCGCTCGCAGTCACGGCTTTGAATCTCATGCCGAATCGCTTGAACGTGCGCTCGAGGTTTGCGAGAACACCACACGCACTTTGCTCGCCGCTGGCAATCCAGAAACGATGCTCGCCAACAGTTGGCATTACCTCGAGATGCTCGGCCATACGGTCATCGCGTGGTTGTGGCTCGAGCAAGCGATTGCCGCACGGGTCTGCTCAGATACCGGCTCGAGACCTGAGGCTTTCGTCTCGGGTATCCTCGCGACTTGCCAGTATTTCTATCGTTTTGAACTTCCGAAAGTTGCCACCTGGGGCGCACTCCTCTCGAGCTTGGACACGACCACCGTGACCATGCAAGACGATTGGTTCTGATTGACTTCTCGCTGACCCGTGACGTGCGATACTCGAGCCATGAGGCTGTACTTTATTCGTCACGCGCAATCGACCAACAACGCAATTTATGAACGTACTGGTGCTGAAATTGGTCGCAGCGACGACCCAGAACTTTCCGATCTCGGGCAGCGTCAAGCCAAACTTCTGGCACAACACATCCTCGAAACAAAATCTGGTCTCGAGCCCGGAGGTTTCGGTCTGACACACCTGTACGCTAGCCCAATGGTTCGGGCCGCACACACCGCCAGCGAAATCTCGAGCGTCACCGGATTGAAATTGCACCTCTGGGAAGATTGGCACGAGACCGGCGGAATCTGGTTGCACAACGAAACCGGCGAACGCATCGGACGCGAAGGCAAAAACCGTTCGTACCTCGAGCAGCGGTTCGCCGGTGTTAACGTTCCCGAACGCATCGGCGAGTCGGGTTGGTGGTCACGGCCATTCGAAACCGATGATCAAATCTTTGCTCGGGCCGAACGTGCCTGGAATGACTTGCTCGAACGTCACGGCGGCACTTCAGATCGTGTCGCCATCGTCAGTCACGGGACGTTCTTTGCTTACATCATGTCGGTCGTCTTCAAACTTGAAATTGGTCGCGGCAAGGCTTGGCTGCAAAAGCACAACACGGCCATCACCCGAATTGACCACCTCGAGAACGACTTCGAATCAACCGTGATGGTCTATCAGAATCAGGTTTCGCATTTGCCAGCCGACCTGATTTCTTGATTACGGATACTCGATGCTCAGAAAGCTCGAGGGTTGACCAGGGCCAAATCCCGGCTGAACCTGACTGGTTTTGTCATCGCCATACACTGTGATCGCATTGACCGTCACATCGACCGTTGTGCCAGCATTGCCCGCAGCGCTGGCCGGAATGCCTTTCTCGCCTGCCTTGAGGGTCAATGAAAGACGATACGGTTCGGCACTGACTTCACCGACCACGGTATCACCGATCAAGAAACGAACCAGTTTGACCTTCGGGCAAGTTGCCGAATCGATTTGCGTGTACGTGTTTTGGGAAGCCTCGTAGACCGGTTGAGGCACGATGCTTGGCATCACGGGCAGCATCAGGATCGTGTCGCCCAGTTTGGCTTTGTTGCGTGAAAGCTGCAAAAATGGAGGTGGAAAATCGTTGCCGGTGCAGGCTCGAGTTTTGGTGACGGGCGGCTGCGGTGGGCCTGGGTAACTGCCGTACCAGCAGCCCGAGAGTAAACCGAGAGCAACAATCATGGTTCCAACATGTGTGATTTTCATGCCATTCATTGTACTTGATGCTCGAGCCTGATATGTGAAAATCCGCCGTGATCAGCGGCGGATTCGGTTACATCGTTGGGTTCTTCACTCACATGTCCATGCGGGTTTTCAAAAAATTCGTCAGGATCACACCACGTTTGTAAAAAGCGTTGTCCATGATTTTGACGTACAACGGAATCGTGGTCTTGATCCCCTGAATAACGGTTTCCTCGAGTGCACGTTTCATGCGGGCCACGGCCAAATCCCGGTCTGGAGCCCAGACGATCAACTTCCCAATCAGGCTGTCGTAGTGCGGCGGAATGCTGTAGCCGGTAAAGGCGTGCGAGTCCACGCGAACGCCCGGACCTCCAGCGAAATGAATGTCTTCGATCTTGCCCGCCGATGGCCTGAAATCTTTGCTCGGATCTTCGGCGTTGATCCGGCATTCAATCGCGTGACCCTCGAGCCGAATGTCGGATTGTTGCAAGGTTAACGGCAGACCGGCGGCGATTTCGATTTGCAAGCGCACGAAATCGAGTCTCGAGATCGCTTCAGAAACGCAATGTTCGACTTGAATCCGGGTGTTCATTTCCATGAAGTAAAAGTTGTTGTCCGGGTCCACAACGAACTCGAGCGTGCCCGCCCCGGCGTAGTTCACCTGCTTGGCGAGGCGCACCCCGGCGTCCAGAATCTCTTGTGCCAAATCCCTGGGCAGGTTGCTTGGTGCCTCCTCGATCAATTTTTGGTTGCGGCGTTGAATGCTGCAATCGCGTTCGCCAATGTGGATCACGTGGCCTTTGCCGTCACCGATGACTTGCACTTCGACGTGTCGAAATTCGGTCAAGAATTTTTCCATGATCAGGGCCGGATCGGAGAAATACATCTGCGCCTCTTGGCCCGCCTGCGCGAACAGGACTTGCATTTCCTCGCTCGAACGCACGAGCTTCTGACCGCGTCCGCCTCCGCCCGCGCTGGCTTTGAGAAGCACCGGGTAGCCGATCTTCTCGGCCAATAGAATAGCCTCTTCGGTGTTTTCGATCACGCCGGTTCCGGGCACGACCGGCACGTTGCTCGAGGCGGCAATCTCGCGGCCTCCGGCCTTGCTGCCCAGCGCGTGCATGCTTTCGGGCGTTGGGCCAATGAACACAATCCCATGATCGCGGCACATCTCGGCAAATTCTGGATTCTCGGCCATGAAGCCGTAACCGGGATGGATCGCCTCGGCACCGGTCATGACGGCGGCGGACAAGATGTTGGGAATGTTCAGGTAACTCGCGCTCGAGGCCGCTGGACCAACACACACACTTTCATCGGCGCTGATCACGGGCAGGCTGTTGGCGTCCGCCTCGGAGTAAATCACGACGGTTTTGATGCCCATCTCTCGGGCGGTTCGCATCACGCGCAGGGCGATTTCGCCACGGTTGGCAATCAAGATTTTTTTGAACATGGGCCTCCCACAATCCTCGAGTTTTTCGCGGGCTTATGACATTGGCTCGAGAACTTTATTCGATCACAAACAATGGCTGACCGTACTCGACCGGGCTGGCATTCTGGACCAAAATCTGCCTGATTGTGCCCGCCACCTCCGCCTCGATTTCGTTCATCAGTTTCATCGCCTCGATGATGCACAGAATCTTGCCGACCTCGATGTGATCGCCAACTTTCACAAACGCGGCAGTGTCCGGGCTCGAGGATTGGTAGAACGTGCCGACGATTGGCGCTTTGACGGTCGTGCCGCTCGAGGCTGCCGCAACTGGAGCCGGGGCTGCCGCTGGCGCTTCAACCGGGGCTGGCAGTGCGGCTGGCGCGGCAAGCGGCGCAACCGTGACTTGAGGCGCTGGAGCCGTAGAGACCGCCTGAGGCGCAGCAACGTGCACAACTTCCGCGCCACGTTTGACGTGCAGTTTGTAATCCGGCGTCTCGAGGCTGAATTCGTTAACGTCCGATTCCTTGATTGAATCCAGGATGCGTTTTAAGTCCTTCGGGTCCATTTCGTCCTCCCTCGAGCAAGTTCGCCCCGAGTCGTCTGTGGTTTGTGCCGATCTGGTTTGGCCTGAGCCTCGAGCTTACAGCTTCACGCCCGTCCGAGGTATTCACCGGTGCGCGTATCGATGCGCACGACTTCACCCTCGGCGATGAACAACGGCACTTGAATGACTGTGCCGGTCTCGAGCGTTGCTGGTTTGCTGCCACCGGAGATCGTGTCGCCCTTCAAGCCCGGATCGGTGCGGGTGATCGTCAAGGCCATCTGGTTCGGCAGGGTGATTTTGAGGGGTTTGTCACGGTAAAACTGCACCTCAACTTCGGTGTTTTCTTTCAAAAAGCGTGCGGCATCACCGGCGAGTTTGGTCGGCAGCATCGACTGGTCGTAGGTTTCCATGTCCATGAAAATGAAATCCTCGCCATCTTTGTACAGGTATTGCATCGTCTTGCCTTCGATAAAAATATCCTGCAATTTTTCGGTCGCATTAAAAGTCCGATCGATGATCGCGCCAGTCTCGAGGTTGCGGAATTTCGTGACGACTTTCGCGCCGCCGCGACCAATTTTCTGGTGTTGGTAATCGAGGGTTTCAAACAGGCCATTTTCCATTTCGACCTTGGTGCCGTTGCGCAGTTCGGTGACGCTAATCATGATTCCTCCTGGAAGTACCTGAGAACAGGTTTGGGTCGTGTACCCATGAGAATCCGTTGGGGATTCTGAACTCGAGCATCTTAACGCAAGAAAGCCGGACTTGTTTGAGTACAAATTGGGTTTCGGTCAACGATTTGCGCCCCTCGAGCCTGTCCCAGGGCTTACACATATGGCTTTTAGAAACCCGAGAATCTTGCTTTCTGAATCGAAGCCGAATCAGGGCGAACATGGAGTTCGCCCCTACCCAGACAACGTTTTGCGTAGGGGCGAACCCTGTGTTCGCCCTTCCCTCGAGACAGAATCAACATCGTGTTTCCTGAAAATCTTCCATAGGCGTAAGCCCTTAAGCCCGTCCGAGAACCCGAAAAGACCCGCTCATGGGCGTGTTACGCTCGAGCCATGACAGAACCGTTGTCACTTGAGACGAGCGTCCCCAACATGCCTCCAGCTTTGACGTGGGAGCCCGAAGAGTTCGTCTTTCAATTGCAGTACGCTGGGCGGCCCGCCGGAACCATCCGTTGGCTGAGTGGTCCAGGATCGGCCGGTCCAGACCGCGAACACTGGTTGATCCGGGTCGAAACAAATTTTACGGGTGTCCTCGGTGCGGTGCGGCGCGTTCAGGTCTCAAAGCTCGAGCGGGCGACCGGATTGCCAGTCTCGTACATCGAATCGGATGGCGGCAGCGGACGCGCCTTCGAGACGACCTTCGACCGCAAGTCTGGTCTCGTGACCGTGCACCAACACCGTGATGTGGCGAGCATTGCCTTAACCCAGGATTACCTCGATCCGGTTTCGGTGCTGCAAATGCTGCGCACGCTGCCACCTGAAACCTCGAGCTTGCGCGTGCCGATGGTTGGCGGCACTGTCCTGATTGTTCGCCTGCCAGATGAGATGGTGCAAGCACCGTGGGGCGAGGTCAACGCGCACGTTTTCTACTTGCGGCCCGGAATTGGTCTGGTCTATATCGAGGCGGACGCACCGCATCGCATCCTCAAATTGGGCCAAACCGTTGGAAAATTCATGCTCGAGGGTTGGTTGATGCGTTCCGGCGTGCCGCAAGTTCTGCCATCACAAGTCGAACGTGGTCGAGAAACCGTGCATCAACCCCGATCTGAGCAGGCTCGGGCGCAGGTGGCCCGCAATCAGGGACCTCGAGCCCGAATGCAGGAGGGGCGACGCAACCGGCCAGAACGTGGCGAGGCACGACCTCAGCAGGTTCGAGTACAGGCGGTTCAGGCCGAAACCCCGAGCGAGCCTCGTCCAGATCAAGCCCGTACCGATCAAGCTCGACCGGATCAACCCAGATCGGATCAACCTCGAGCCGAGGGCGGCAGCAAGCGCGGCAACCGCCGCAGAAGGCGCAATGAGAACCGGGCTGCACAGGCAGAGGCGGGAACACCAGCGGTCGCTCAACCTCGAGCCAATCCGCCACAACAAAACGCCAACAAGCCAGATGCCCCAGCCGGGAATGAAACGCCACGCAAACGCCGTCGCAGGCGTTCCAAGCGCGGCAATGCCAGAGGTGGAGAGGGTGGCGGCGAGGGCGGCGGCGAATCCTGATGACAGCCACAACTCGCGTGCATCCAACCATCCTTCGCGGCCTGGAGGCTCGGTCCAGCCTGACCCGAACCTTTGGTGACAACGTCGTGCCTGCAAGCGTGCTTGACCGCAACGAAAAACTGTACGGTGAACGCCTGACGCCGCAACAGGTCGTGGATCGAATCCTGCACGACGTGCGGCTCGAGGGTGATGCTGCTGTTCAACGCTATTCAAAACTGCTCGATGGCCTGCCTGAGTTCGGCGTGGAAGTTCCGCACGAACGCTTGGTTCAAGCCCGTGATTCGCTCGAGCCCGCCCTTGTAACCGCGATTCGCACGGCGATCTCGAGGTTGCGAAAATTCCACGAGGCCCAACCCACGCACGGCTTCCTCGAGCACACGGCCCAAGGTGCTCTTGGGCAATTGGTGCGACCCATCGACCGGGTTGGCCTGTACGCCCCGAACGGTGCCAGCCCACTCGCCTCGAGTGTGATTCACACCGTTATTCCAGCCAAAGTCGCTGGCGTGCCCGAGATTATTTTGTGCAGCCCGCCCGGACGCGATGGCCTGCCAGATACGACCACGCTGGCTGCCGCGCTCGAGTGTGGTGTGGATCGGGTCTTCGCACTCGGTGGTGCGGTGGCAATTGGCGCGATGGCCTACGGAACGGCGACCGTGCCCCGAGTGGACAAGATTGGTGGTCCTGGAAATTTATATACAGTTCTCGCCATGCGTGCCGTCTTTGGACAGACCGGGATCGTCTCGCTGCCCGGACCAACCGAAACGATGGTGCTTTGTGACTCGAGCGCCAACCCGAGATTTGTCGCCGCCGATCTGCTCGCGCAGGCCGAACACGTTCAGGCCGAACCGGTGCTCGTCTCGACCAGTTTGGATTTGATCGACGCGGTGCTCGAGCAGATTGAAGTGCAAACCGCTGCGTTGCCCGAACCGAATCAAACTTGGGCCAAAGAATCCTGGGCCTCACGCGGCAAGATCGTGCTGGCCGAATCGCTTTCAGAAGCACTCGAACTTGCCAACCATTACGCGCCAGAACATTTGTGCCTGCTGCTCGAGCAACCGTGGGAATCTCTCGGCTTCGTGCGAAATGCGGGCGGTGTCTTCATCGGCGAGGATTCGATGGAAGCGCTCGGCGATTACAACGCCGGACCCAGCCACGTCATGCCGACCGGTGGCACGGCCAGATTCTCGAGCCCGGTCAATGTGCGTGACTTTCAGAAGATCATTTCGGTGATCGGCCTGAACCGCACGACGCTTGAGCAGATTGCGCCCGATGCGGCTCGCCTTGCCCGTGCTGAAGGTCTCGAGGCGCACGCCCGAGCGATTGAATCCCGACTCGAGGATTGATCTCAAAACCTGAGTTGCCAGGTTTGATACTGGTCTTTCATCAAACCAAGCTCGAGCCTTTCCGGGTGACTGGTTGTGCTCAAGGTCAAACTTGTTGATTTCCCTCGTTTGTCACGCGGATGAGACCTAGCTCAATCGCATCTTCAAACCCGAACTGTTCGGGTTTGTAAGAAAGCCGTCATATCATTTTTATCATTCTTATCATGTTGATTGCCCTCAGTGGAACAGATGTAATCCCCGGCCCATGAGGACAAAAGTCCAAAACAATCACACTCGAACAGCCAGATAAGACAGATGTCATTCAAGAAACCACGGAGGTTCAAAACAATGCGACCACAGCGCATCCAAGCTTTTCGCAAACACACGCTCGACAGATGTGACTGAAAGGAAGGTTGGTGACGTGAACACACAAACCAACACGGTACGCAAATGAACCTCAAACTTGGTCTCTTTCCAATGGCACTGGTGGCCCTCAGCGCCTGCAACACAAGCCCGAACACAAGCCCGAACATAAGCTCGAACAAAGCAACCTCGAGTCTTGCTTCAGACACCTCCGTATTACTGAAAGCACAAGCCGTAAGTGCCCCCAAGGTGTATTCCACGCCCGAGGCGACCGGTCTCGGAAAATCGGCCTGGTCTGGTGGCAAATCCGCTTGGTCCGGTGGCAAATCGGCCTGGTCTGGCGGTAAACCTGCTTGGTCCGGGGCGGATACCAGCATCACCCTGGCCGAAAATTATGATGCTTGGAAGCAAGTGCGTTTGGATGCAGCACAAGGTTTGGCGAAAAACCTTGGCGCGGGCGTCAAGGTAGCAGTGATCGACACTGGCGTGGATTACACACACCCGGCCTTTACCGGACGCCTTGCGCCCAGCAGCGAATGGCGCGACTTTGTGGACAACGACCTCGACCCGCAAGAGGTTGGTGTCGGCGGTGTCGATGCCGGTTTCGGACATGGCACGGGTGTGGCTGGTGTGATCGCTCAAGTGGCACCCAAAGCAATGATCCTGCCCTTGCGGGCGTTGAACCGAAACGGTTCGGGTGACACCACCGCGATTGCCAACGCGATCCGCTACGCGGTCAGTGCAGGAGCGAAAGTCATTAACCTTTCTTTGGGCACGGTCGGATTTGATTGCGACCTGCAAAAAACTATCGCCTTGAATGTGCCCGATGGAGTCTTCGTGGTGGCATCGACAGGCAACAGTGGCACAACGAATTTGACTTTCCCGGCGGCGACAACCAAACAGAATCCAAATTCGTACTACGCGAAAAATCCGGCAACCAAAGCCTTGGTCCAAGCGTGCGGTATTACTCCAAATCAGAATGCGGGGGTTGCAAACCGCACGGTCGGTGTGGGCAGTGTCAGCACACTCGAGTTTGATCGCAAATCAACGTTCAGCACCTATGGCGGTGGCTTGGAAATGCTGGCTCCGGGCGAAGGGATTTTCGTGCCCATGCCGGGTGCTCAACTCGGCGCTTGGAGTGGGACGAGTTTTGCGGCCCCAATGGTTTCCGGTGCGTTGGCGTTGGCCGCAGCCCAACCGCTGAAAGTCTCAGCATTGACCTTGGGTAAATTTGTGGCGACCAAGGCAGACCCGATTGATGTCGCAAACCCGAACTTGGTCGGACTGCTCGGATTTGGACGTTTGAACATCGAGGTGTTTTTGAAAGCCACCATCGTGTACTGAAACTTTTAATCGGAGTCTTCCAACTCGAGCACCTCAAACTTCTGGATTCAAAGGCGGGCACCATGAAACTCTCCATCTACTCCAAAACCCTTAGCCAACTCACTCTCTTGAGTGCAGCACTGATGCTGGGTGCATGCAGTTCACCCACCAGCAACTCGAGCAGGCCCGAAGACTCGAGTACGAACGATCAAATTACGTTGGATGCTGTGGCACCTGTCACACCTGGATTTGAGGTTGCCACGACCCTGACGATCATGACCAGCGACACGAAAGCAAAGATTTTAACCGATTACGGTGGCGGAACCATTCTGGCGTGGCATCCAACGGACGGCTCTGCCATTCTCGGACAGACGACTTTACAGGCCAATAAAGCGACGGGTCCAAAACTCCGAAGCAAGCGCAATAACTCCAAAACCCATCGCGTCGCCGAGGCGGGTGGCATTGGCGCTTGGAGCGGCGGCATTGGCGCTTGGAGTGGTGGTTACGGAGCCTGGAGCGGCGGCATTGGAGCCTGGAGTGGTGGCTCGAGCACGAGTGTCTCTGTGAGCAATCCGAACGTCAACATCTTCAATCAAATCAAACTGGCGCAGGCACAAGGATATGCGGCCAATGCGGGCTTGGGCGTCAAAGTGGCCGTGATCGATACTGGCATTGACCTGGCGCACCCGGCCTTTAGCGGTCGTTTGGTTGCCGCGAGCGAGATGTACGATTGGATCGGTGGCGATAGCAGCCCACAAGAGGGTTTCGTTTCGGGTGCAACCAACGTGGCCTTCGGTCACGGAACAGTTGTGGCGAGTGTTGTTCAACAGATCGCACCGAACATCAAAATCATGCCGTTGCGCGTTCTGGATGCCGAGGGCTTTGGCGATACGACTCATGTCGTTAGTGCCATCGAATGGGCGATTGCCAAAGGTGCGAAAGTCATCAACATTTCGTTGGGATCGATGATTGAAGACGCGGCAGTCGGAGCCCAAATCAAGTACGCCTTCTCACAAGGTGTGATCGTGGTCGCCTCGAGCGGCAACACCGGCGATACAAACATTGTCTATCCAGCGGCCAACGGCACATTGACGAGCGCGTTCGGTCAAGGCCTGATCGGAGTCGGTAGTGTCGGCACGATTAACCGCGATGTCAAATCTGCGTTCAGCACCTATGGCACCAACCTTGAGATGGTCGCCCCTGGCGAGAACGTCTTTAGCGCCTATCCGAACAATCAGACCGCAGTTGCGTCCGGGACTTCGTTCGCCGCTCCGATGGTTTCGGCGGCGGTGGCTTTGGCGCTTGGGCAAGGGGCGCAGGTGCAGTTAGTGACCAAAGACCTGGCCGGAGCTTTGAACACCACGCTCGATTTGGTTGATGCGGTTAACCCGTCGCACTCGGGATTGCTCGGCAAAGGACGGTTAAACCTCGAGAAATTCATGAAAAAAGCCCTCGGTTTGCCTTGATCGGCTGGCCCGAATCAAAGAATCTGAACGGAAACTATTTGTGCTCGGGCAGGACCATCCTGCTCGAGCGTATTTTCTTGCTGGGCGTGCAAAGGTCGCCTTCTCGCTTGACCCAGTTCAAAAACCCGAGTTCGCATCATCCTGTACGCAATTTGTCTTTCGGTCAGCGTAAGAAGTCCGTCAGGTCCAAATGCGCACAATGGTGGCACAAGCGAAAATCGGGTGCAGACCCTTTGAACTTCGCGGATTGCTCATACTGATTTGCTCATACTGATTTGGAGACTTCTTTGAACACGCTGGCGATGGACAGCCTTGATCTACGAGTCACACAGCATGACGCCCGTTTGAGCGTTCATGGACTGCTGACCCAAGCTCAAGCGTCACTCGAGACCGACCCAGACTTGGCACTCAGCCTGGCAAGGGCGGCCCAGAACGCGGCGGGCGGCATGGTCTACCTGGCAGGACTGGCCGAGGCCCTGGTGCTGGCTGGCAATGCCCAGCACGCTCAGGGACAATTCAAGGATGCGATTGAATCGCTCTCGCAGGCCAGACAACTGTACGTGGACCTCGAGAATCCAGCCGCAGAACTCAAGGTCTTGCTCGAACTCAATCGTGTCCATCGTACAGGCGGTGAAATGGTACTGGCAGGTGAGTGCCTGAACCGTGCGCTCAGCCTCAGTCGGCAGATTGGCAAACCCGATTCGGAGGCCGAAGCGTTGAATGGGCTGGCTATCGTATCGCTGACCCTTGGTGATGTTGAACAAGCCTCGGTGTATTTGTCCGAATCGCTCGAGATTTGGCGGACCATCGGAAGTCACAAAGGTGAGATCACTTGCCTGAGCAACTTGGGTGCCCTGCACACCCAGGCTGGTCAGTATGCGGCGGCCATCGAATCGCTGAGTACTGCGTATGGCTTGATTCAAGACCACATGTCCGACCCCGAACTCGAGGCGAACTGCCTGATCAATATTGGCAACGTTTATCAGGACCAAGGTCAGTACCAGGCGGCCCTGAGCGAGTACCAACGCGGTTTGGGTATTGCCCATGCAGCCAAGTTGCGAAACACCGAATTGACTGCCCTGACCAACTTGGCCGAAACCCACCTGCTGGCCGGTTCACCACGCGAGGCACATGGGTTGTACACGGAAGTGCTGATTGCCGCACGTCAACATGGGTATCCCAGCAGTGAGATCGATGCGCTCGAGGGTATTGCTCGGACCAGCATTGAACGCAAGCGCCCAGATGAAGCACTCGAGGCGGTCAGTCAAGCCTTGGCGATGAGCCGAGATTCCGCCGATGTTCGCCGTGAAATCCTGTTGTTGCTGGACCTCTCGAAAACACAAAACCTGCTTCTCAATCGCACGGCTGCAATTGAGTCCGCACATGAAGCCATCGAACTGGCGCAGCAGGCCAATGCCAAAAAACTGCTGCATGATGCCGAATATGGCCTGTCGGCGTTGCTGGAATCCAACGGTGATCTCGAGCAAGCATTCGCACATTACAAAAAAGCACACCAGCTCGAAAAAGAACTGTTCAGCGAAGACAGTGAACGGAACCTGCAAGGACTGAAAGCACGGGTCGGTCTCGAGCGGGCGCAGGCCGATGCCGAGGCGTACCGTGAACGCACCTTGAAAGCGCAGGAGGCCAACGAAACCCTCGAACAAAAAGTCCTTGAACGCACCCAAGAACTCGAGGATGCACAAATCGAAACTGCCACGCGCTTGGCTTTGGCCGCCGAGTACC
>JAYURE010000521.1:0-4208 GCA_043756345.1 Deinococcales bacterium
GCCGTGCGTCTCGCCAAAGATGCCGTCAATCACGCCTTTGATGGCAGTTTGGACACCGGCCTCGAGTTTGAACGCAAAAACTTTGTAACCCTCTTCGGCACCGAAGACCAAAAAGAAGGCATGACCGCCTTCCTCGAGAAACGCGCCGCGAAATGGAAAGGGAAGTAGGGCGTTAGAGAAAAGGTGAAAGAGGAAAGTAAAACCAAAAACCTGCTCGAGCTTGTTTCTCAACATCCATGACCAAAAATCATTTTTCGCTTTTGTAGGGTGGGCTGCGCCCACCAAGCTTGAATACCAGGTGTGCACAGCCCACTCAGATCTGAAAGGACCATCATGACCCAAGCCGCACCTCAAACAAGCAACGAACCCGTCCTGACCCACCTCGAGAATGGTGTTTTCACCATCACCATGAACCGGCCAGAAAGCTTGAATTCGGCGAACACCGCGATGCTGAAAGGCATGCAAACCGCACTCTCGAGCGCCGAACGTGACGAGAATGTTCGGGCCATTGTTGTGACCGGTGCCGGACGTGGCTTTTGTTCCGGCGCAGACTTGAAAGAACACGGCACGGGAATCAATTTCAAAGAACACTTGGATCACACCTTCAATCCGGTGGTTCTGAAAATGCGCACGCTCGAGAAACCGGTGATCTGTGCCGTCAACGGTATTGCTGCCGGTGCGGGTGCGAGCATTGCGCTTGCCGGTGACATTCGCGTTTGGAGCAGCGATGCGAGTTTCATGGAGGCGTTCTCGAAAATCGCGTTGATCCCAGATGCCGGTTCGACCTGGTTGCTGCCGCAACTCGTCGGTTACCATCGCGCCTTCGACTTGTGCGTTCATGCCGAAAAAGTAGGACCGGACGATGCCTTGCGCATGGGCTTATGCGAACGGGTTTACCCAGCCGAAGAATTTGCTGCTCGAGTCAAAGCCCTGGCCGAAAACCTGGCGGCAGGCCCAACCAAATCCTTTGGCCTGACCAAACGTGCCATGAATAAAAACATGACCGCGAGCTTCGCTGAGGCGCTCGAGTACGAAGGACAAATTCAGGACATTGCCGGTGCAAGCCCAGACTTCCGTGAAGGTGTTGGAGCGTTCCTCGAAAAGCGGCAAGCCAAGTTTTCTGGAAAGTGAACTGAGATGATCTGGCGATTCAGGGCGCACCCGTTGGCCCCCCGGTTGACACGCAACCACCAACGGGCACGCTGATTCAGCCTGTCACGAATGCTTCATGAAAGCAACGGTCCAATGCCCAGTCTCCGGCCTGTAATCCTCAAGGCTGTGACCTTCAGCCCGGACTTCGCAAGCAAGCTCGAGGTAGACTTTGGTGGCTTAAAATTCAACAGGAGGAACACATCATGCCAACACGCAAAGCAACCGCCCGCTGGGAAGGCACACTCAAAGAGGGACGCGGACACCTGAATGGTCAAAGCGGACTCGACATTCGCTACGCCTTCTCGAGCCGCTTCGAAGACGGTCCCGGCAGCAACCCAGAAGAATTGCTGGCCGCCGCGCACGCCGGTTGTTACAGCATGGCCTTGAACGCCGGACTTGAAGCGCAAGGCTTCCACGCCGAGTACGTCGAAACCGAAGGGGCCTGCACCGTCGAAAAACTCGAGACGGGCATGAGCATCACGAAATTGAAACTGACCTGCCGTGCCAAAGTTCCAGGTTTGGATGCCACGAAATTTGCGGAAATGGCCGAAGCGACCAAAACCGGTTGCATCGTCTCGAGGGCGTTGTCTGCCGTGCCGATGGAACTTGACGCTCAATTGGTCTGAGAATCTCGCGCAATTTGGCGTAACGAGAAAGGGGCACGCCATGGCGTGCCCCTACGTACTTTTCTGGTGACTGAGTTTGATTCAGTCTGCGGCGACAGCGTTGGTTGTGGCGACAGCATTCGGGATGTGTGCATCCTCGAGATCGGCCATGTACTTCTCGGCTCGCATCGCGGCTTTGGTTCCGGCCCCGACGCTGGTGGAAAGTTGGCGGTAAACTTCGTCGCTGACATCGCCCGCAACGAAAATTCCTTTGACGCTGGTGTACACCTCATCGATGGCCTCGACGTACCCGAGCGATCCGAGTTTGACCACGCCGGACAGGAAGCCGGTGTTCGGTTCGTGACCCACATAAATGAACACGCCGTCCGTCTCGAGGGTGCTGCTTTCACCGGTCTGTGAGTTTTTGACGCGCACGCCGGTCACGACCTCATCGCCGAGGACTTCTTCGACAACAGTGTTCCAAACGAATTTCATTTTTGGATTCTTGAAGGCCCGATCCTGCGCGACCTTGTTGGCACGAAGTTCCTCGCGGCGATGCACTATCGTCACGCTGGCGGCGAACTTGGTCAGGAAGGTTCCCTCTTCAATCGCGGCATCGCCACCACCGACAACGATCACATGCTTATTGCGGTAAAAAAAGCCGTCACAGGTGGCGCAAGTGCTGACACCGCGACCGTAAAACTTGTCCTCGCCGGGGACACCTAATCGTTTCGGGTTCGCTCCGGTCGCAATGATCACCACGTGTGCGGTGTACGACTTTTCGTAACCCTTAATTTTGAAACCCTGATCGATGACCTCAAGGCCCTGAACCTCGTCATAAAGGATTGTTGAACCAAATTTTTCGGCCTGAACGACCATGCGCCCGGAGAGTTCCGGCCCGGAGATCGCGTCGGGAAAACCGGGGTAATTTTCAACCTCGTCGGTTTGAGCGATCTGCCCGCCGGGTTGCCCCTTCTCAAGAATGCTGGTTTTCAAGTTGCCGCGTCCCGTGTAAATGCCTGCGGTCAGACCTGCTGGGCCGCCGCCGATGATCAAAACGTCGTAATCCATGATTTTTACCTCCGAGGAGCCGAAGCCCCGTTACGAACGATTGTACTTCGGGTTGTGAGATCGGGCGGTATCCGCCTTGACCATTTCGAGCCTGTATGAAGTACGCAAACGCTCGGGCCGGAGTTCAAAATCCCCAAAGCTCGAGCGTTCGGTTCATGCCTGAGAATGGATCAGATCAGGCGAGTTCTTGTGACAAAGCCTCGAGCCTGCCGCGCAACTCGGCGTGCAAACCGGTCACGGTCGGTTCGGACTCGACTCGAGCATGGTAATTCGAGGCGAAACCCTCAGGGGAATCCTTGCTGGGTTTAAACAACGCTTCAACCGCACCACGGATGCCTTCCAAGTCCGAAGTCTCGAGCTTGACCTTGTCGTCAATGCGTTCATCGATCAGGGCCATCTGCCCAGAAAGCGGCCGCAACCAGACGAAGAACGGATCGCCAGTCACCAGGCCAAACAGCTTCAAAGGCCCGCCGACCGGACCGTGAACCGTTTCGTAATCGCGTTGAACAACCTTTAAGAGCGTGGCGTGCAAATCGCGCAGTGTCTTGCCAAGCGCGTTTAATTTTTCGCGTCTCGCTTGATCTTCCGGGTCAACCGGACGGGTGTCTCTAGTGATGCTCACCCCTCTAGTTTAGTCTTTCCTGTCCAATTTAGGTGAACGATGGCTCGCATTGTGCTCGAGTCTGGGGATTTGAAGCCCGTGTGAAGTGGCTCGAGCGTGTGCTCAACGCATTCTTTCGAGCATCTGGGCCGCTTTGTCCGCGACCTCATCATCGGCCACAACATCGAAACGACCGGCCTGCATCGAGGAAAACGAACTGAAATCGCGCTGTCCGCCCATCATCCAATAGGTGATCAGGCCCGAAGTCAGACCAAAAACCAGACCGACGAACGCACCACGAATCACGAACTCGAGGGTTGGGGTGGTGCTCAGGAAGCCTACGACCAGCCCAACCAGCGATCCGAGCAATCCGCCCCGCAGCAGGCCCTGCAAGGCCGCACGGCCCGAATCGAGGCGACCCGTGACCTGTTCGACGTAACGCAGTTCCTCGGCGATGATGGCCACCCTCGAGACCTCGAATTTTTCATCCGAAAGGTAATCGACGGCTTTCTGCGCCTCCGAATACTGCTTGTAACTCGAGATGACGCGGCGGGATTTGGAACTGCTGCTCATCAAGGACGGTTGCATGGGCTCATCGTAACGGGGTTCGTGGAATTGGGTTGAGGCACGGGTGACATTTGCGGGAAATTGCAATGTTTGGATTGGTAGAAAATTGAAGGTGAATTGATTCTCGCTTCGAGGGCGAGGCAAGCCCATTGACTCCGACTTAATCGTTTTCGTCGTCTCAGACACAAAATTCGGACTTTCGGTTTTTGTAC
>JAYURE010000522.1:0-12350 GCA_043756345.1 Deinococcales bacterium
GTCGGTCAGGGCGCGAAGGTCATCGTTGGAAAGTGTGCGGTCAAGCAGCGTTTCGACATTCAAAACGCCGACCACTTTGCCCCACTCGAACAGTGGAACCGTCACGCGGGATTTGATGCCCTCGGTGCTGGAAACAAAATCGGGATCGCTGTTGGCATCCTCGAGCAATTCGCCCTGCGCGTTGGCAATGATCCGGGCCTCGATGCCCATCTCGAGCGGAATTTCACTGAAGGCGTGTGCGCTGCCGACGGCGTGCGCCAATCGCAAGTGATTGGGTTCAATCGTGTAGGCGCTCACCAGGTCGTACCCAAAGCTGCTCGAGACGGCCTCGACCACGGCCCGCAGACTTGAATCCCGTTCGAGTTCGCCCTCGAGCGCGTTGCGCACCCGACCCAAGAGTTCGAGCTTGCGTTGACCACGTTCGGCCTCGCGCCGTTGGCTGTCGGCCTCGAGTTTCTGCGTCTCGGCCTCCTGTTTTTGCAACTCCGCCTCGAGTTTCTGAAGTTCCGCCTCGCTGCGTTGAGCGTCTGCCTCGAGCTTCTGCGCCTCAGCCTCGAGCCGTTGCGCTTCGGCCTCGAGGAACAATTCCTTGTGACGCGCTTCGCTGGCCCGCAGTGCGGTTTCGGCGGCGCGTTGCGAGGTGATGTCGATGCCGGTCGTGACAAAAAATTCTGGTAAACCGTTCGTCGTGGACAAAATCGTGTTCGAGAAGGCGATCAGACGCACCTCGCCAGATTTGCTCAGCATCTCGAGTTCGATCTCGTTCGGCAGCATCCCGCCGCCCTCCTCGAAGAAATCACGCACGCGGCCCTGGGTTTCGTTCGGCTCGAGCAATTCCCAAAGCGCCTTGTTGCGCACCTCAGAAAATTCAAACTCGGTGATGCGTTCACAACTGCGATTGAACTGCACGATCTTGCCGCCACGGTCGAGAACCATGACCAGGCTCGCGGCGGTATCGACCACGCTGGTGATAAAATCGCGTTCGCGTTTGAGGTTCATCGCCGCCATTTTGCGTTCGGTGACATCGCGCCCAACCCAGTACAGACGGTCAATCTCCGGGAAGGCCGTGATGCTCCAGGAAATCCAACGGCCCCAACCGCGTTCGCTACGACCACGCGCCTCGAGCGTCAATGGCGCATCACCCATGGAACCCATGACGCTGGCGATCAACTTCTTGACCTCATCGCGGTCGGATTCGTTGAAGAATTTCTCGAGTTGTTTTTTCTTGAGCGCATCGAACGCCTGCGCGAAAACCGCTTCGGCGGCATTGTTGGCGCGAACCACGCGACCATCCAAATCCGTGACCAGAATCGCATCGTGCGTCACCTCGAGCAAGCGTTGCTCCTCGGCCTGAGCACGTTTGAGATCGTTGATGTCGGACTGAATGCTGACGAAATGGCTGGGTTTTCCGTCCGGCCCAAAGACCGGATCGATGTTGATTTGAACCCAGAATTCGCTGCCATCCTTGCGGTAATTGATGACCTCGGCCTGACACGGAAGACCCGCATCGATACCGCGACGCAATTTGCCAAGCGCTTCACGGCTCGAGTTTGGACCCTGCAAAAATTTTGGCGAACGACCCAGCATCTCGTGCAATTCGTACCCGGTCTGACGAATGAACGCTGGGCTCGCATCAACGATGCACTCACGCGAATCGGTGATCACAATCGCCGCGTTCGACCGCGCAAACGCCTGAGCCGTCAAACTCATCGAACGGTTGACCACCTGCGAAACCTCGAGTTCGATGTTCGACATTTCCTCGAGCCACAAGAAAATCAGGCCCGCGCTGCCATCGGTGTTGGCCACGTGATCCGGTTCAAACCGGAACGTCTCCCACGCGCCAGCCTGCCCAATTCGCGCCTCGAGCCTCGCTGCACGCCGACCGCTGCCGAGCATTTCACGCATGTTTAACGCGACCTTGACGCGATCATCCGGATGCACGAATTCCAATCCAATCCGTTCGGCGTTTATGTCCAAATCAAAACGCGATAGCGCAGCGGGACTGGCGTACAAGACTTTCAAATCGACATCCACCAGCACGAAATGCTGCGTCGTCGGAATGTCTTCAGCCTCGAATGGAATGCTCGGTTTGCTGCTGCGCGGACGCGGATTGGCCGCGAAATCCAAGCCATCCAACGCCAGCACGCTCGCCAGAGCATCAACGATTCGCGCCTCGTAACCCTCGCCACGCTCGAGCTTGAGTTGATACATCGCGGCGGGCACACCGACCGCTCGTGCATTCCACCAGTCTGCCGTCATCGCACAAAACGCATCGATCACTGCAAAGACGCGGGCGGAAAGCGGAATCATTGTTCCCTCGAGCCCACGCGGATATCCCGTGCCATCCCAACGTTCGTGATGCGACCCGATCAACTCCAGCGCCCCCTGCGGTAAACCCGGAACGTTCGCCGCGAACTCCAAACCCATGCTCGCATGGCGGCGCATGACGGCCCATTCGCTCGGCTCGAGCGGACCGGTCTCGGTCGCAATGCGGATTGGCACGCCAAATTTCCCCAAATCATGCAGCAACGCACCGAGGCGCACGTCACGCAATTCATCTTCAGAAAGCTCGAGTTCTTGCGCGATGCGTTCGGCCAGACCGACCACACGGTCCGTGTGACCAATCGGTTCAAGGCCACGCAATTCGAGGGCCACGCCAAGCGAGCGGGCGATGCGTTCGGTCATTTCAGGGGAATACCAATTCATGGGGTTCAACCTCGAGAGGAAAATGGGAGTGAAAAAAGTGGATCAATCAGGATGCTGACTCGAGCAATCAATCGTCAGCCGCAGCACCCAACAAAGCTCGAGTCTCAAATTTCACGCGGGCCAATTCTGCTTTCAAATGCGCATTCTCAAGTTCGAGTTTCAGTTTGATGTTCTCGTTCTCGAGCACGCCGTTCTCGCCGCGCCGACCGCTGGAGAGGCTCGGATCGGAATTCCACCAATCGATGCCCATGGCCTGTGCCCGTTCGACACTGGCGATGATCAACCGAATCTTGATCGACAAGAGTTCGACGCCACCGACCGCCACGCTGATGTCACCAGCGATAACGATGCCTTTATCAAGTACGCGCTCGAGGATGTCACCGAGGTTGCTTGGCGCGAGCGAAGTGCCCGCCTGACCTGAACGTGCGGGAGCGGTCATGAAAGCCTCCGAGGATCGGAAAGTGGAAAGTGGAAGCGCGAACAGCCCGCAAGGTGCTGTCTTGTGAGCAAGAAAGTGGAAAGTGAAAAGTAGGGGTGAACTCCATGTTCGCCCGCGACAGAAGCATCATCGGAACCCATACGCTCGAGGTTGCAGATATTTTTATTGCAATTCATAACAGTTTCCCCAATGGCCCGAGGTCCAGATTCAAATCTTCACCCTCGAGTCCGAACAGTTCTTTCATCAGTTTCATTTTCGCTTCGAGCCGCATGAACGCTTCGCCCAATTTTTCGATCTCGTCATCGTCCAGCGATCCCGATTCCATGCGTCGGATCGCTTGGCGTTCGCACAGTTGCCGCAAGAGTTCGATCACTGCCAAGACCAGTTTTGCCAAGCCATTCTCGGGCGCGTCTGGGTCCATCTCGAGCCGTGACGCCGCCTGATTCAAGAGGGCGCTCAGGTCGGCTTGGGCCAGATCAGGATTAATGCTCGAGGGGGTTGCGGTCATCATGTCTCCAGTAGTCATTAGCATTCCAGGGCAAGCGTAAACTTCATGTTCAAATTGGCGAAGCATGTCAACAGTAAAGTGATCCCGAATTCAATCCCCGGCTCAATCCTCAAAAGTTCCCAACCGCTCGTACAAATCCAACGCGATTCGCGTGCGACCCGCCTCTTCATGCTCGAGCGCGATCTCGGCGATGTTGTCCAACGCATCGAGCGCCTCCGGCGTTCCGGGGTACATGCGGGCGAAATCGAACAGTGATCCGACCGCCGTGGCCATGCGGCCATCGGCGCGGGCGGTCAAGGCCAAACGCAACTGCAATTGACGCGCACGGGTTTTCGGATCGATTCTGCCGGGCCGACTCGAGATCGGTGTGTTGGCGATGCTTGCAGTATTCGCGCTCGAGCCTGCCGAATCCGAAGCGGATTCTTGAGCGACTTTGAAACTCGGAACGAAAACGCTTTCGACACTTGCACTGGCGACCGATGCCTTGGCAACAGAAACGCTCTCAACAGAAACGCTCTCAACAGACACGCTCGGCACTGAAATACTGTCTACCGCAACACTGTCTACCGCAACACTGTCCACAGCAAGGCCCGAGACGCCTTCACTCGAAATGCGATCACTTGAAATCTGCGTCTTCTCGAGTTCGGCGAACACCGCATCGACTTGATCGGACAATTCGGATGATGCGGACGGATCGGTTTCCATCGCACGTTTCGCACGGACAACACTCATGACAAACCTCCAACGCTGGCGAACGAATACGCCGGGAACGGACCGTGCAAACTTGGCACCGGTTCAAACTCGAGCTTCATGAACGCCATGCGAAAATCCAACAACTTTGCTTTTAAAACCAAGGCGCTACCGCGATACAAACCGGGTTCTGGGAAACGATGCGACCACTCGAGCGCGGGCAACGCCTTCTCGAGTTCTCGGGCGAGGCATTCGAGTTCGGAACGCGCCACCTGTTCGGCCTTGAATTCCTCGCGGCGCGATTCCAAATAAGCACGACCGCTCGAACGCACCGGCTGCTCGAGGCCACCGACGACCGGAGGCAAACTTGGATCGATTTGCGCCCGAATGCCAAACTCGAGCGAACCACGAATCCGCGCCAATGCGCTCAGATGCTTCGCCGAATCCGCCTCGAGCCGATTCAACAACATTCGATGCTCAATCGGAGCCGTGAACCGAGCGGGCAGCACATCAAACCGCTCGAGCGCAGCCTCGATGACTTTATGGTGCATGATCGGATCGAGCGCATTCGTCGGGATCACGTTCAGGCCCGTGGTCACTTCACTCGCTAGCGCCCAAACGTTCGGGCCACCCAAAGCGTGAACCGGAGCGCCATGCAACCCCTCGAGTTTCAAATCACGCGGTTGCTGTCCAAGAATTCCATACACATGCCATGCCGTCATGATTCACTCCCAGTGAATTGTCCTGAATTTGATTGCGCTGCATTCAAGGCGTTCGCCAAGACTCGAGCGGGCGCGGCGAACGAATCCGCATCGAGCTTGTGCGCCGTTTCGACACTCGTCAAGAGGGCACGCACCGACAAGTACACCAAGTCGATGCCCGCGACCGAAATCGTCAAATCACCGACGATCACCACGCCGGTATTCAAAACGCGATCCAACACCTCGAGCAAACTCAAACGTTCCTCGGCGGCCAAATTGTCAATCGCTTCCAGGCTCGAGGCTGCGAGCGGCGGCATTGGCTTGGCGACGGTCATGCCTTCGCCACCGTTTCGAGTTTCGGTTCAGAAGTTGCAAACGAATACGGCGCGAACGGTCCAGACAATTCTGCACGCATCGCCAAACGGTCAGGCCAACCGGCAAGCTCACCGAGCAAGAGTGATTCAGAAATCGAATCCAACAAGACCGCACACTCGAGCACGCCAGGATTCACGCCCTGCGACGCCGGGATTCGCTCGAGCACCTTAATTTCCGTGACTGCATCCTCGAGCCGAGAGAATGCTTCGCGCCGCAACTCGGGCAGCACTTTCTTGACTTCAACCTCGAGCGCATCTTTGAGTTTGCGTTTGAACAAATACTGACGGCCCGGAGTCGAACCGTTTAACTCGGCCTGCAAATCATCCAACTCAGGATTCGCCTCGACCAGTCTTGGCTCGAGTTCGTCACGGTCCACCCAAACACGCACCGTGAATTCACGCTGACCATGCAAGGATTTCAAACGAGCAATCATCGCTCTCGATTCACGCTCGAGCAAAATGTTCAAGCTTTCCAAATCCGGCACGACCGAACCGAACCGCAACGGAATCACACCTGCATCAATGAAACTCGAGATTGTGCGGTCATGCAAAATCGCTTTGCCAGCCACCCAAGTTGGATCTTCAACATTTTCGGTTAACAGTTTTGAGAAATCATTCGCGTTCACAGTCTCGCAAATCGCACCGAGTTTCGCGTAAGAACGCACCTCAATTTTTCCACCACAAACGCCCTCAAGATCCTGTGTTCGAGCATCGGGAACCGTGAAGCCGTAAACGTAAAAACCCGTCATGATCGCGCCGCCGCCCATTCGACCTTACGCGCTTCAATCACTTCGATCTGCTCGAGCAAATCCGCCTCGAGATCCATGAATTCATCCTCAGTGATCCGCCCCGCATCCAAATCCGCACCGAGCGATGTCAGTTTGTGGATCAACGGTTTTTCATCCAGCAAAGTTTCTTCCGCCTGATCCGCGATTTGTTCCGCGACCCACAAGATCGGGCCGAGAATCAAATTCAACGGGCCAAGCAATTCCATACCTTCAGTGCCAGCGCGAGCCATTAAAGATCACCCCCTGCGGAGTAGGGGGTAGCCGCGCAGCGGCGGGGGTCGGTCACAACGGGATCGACGACTGCATTGTGTGCGACCCCCCCGTCACCTGCGGTGACACCCCCCCTACTTCGCAGGGGAGGACAAGGGCAAGAGCAGGACTCGAGCTTCATTCCTCGTCATCCTCCCAACGCACGGTCATTTCTGAAAACGTGAATGGTGGCAGTGGTCCGGTCAAACGAATCGTTAACAGGTCGTGTTGATCGTCGAATTCGTGCAATGCGTTTTCGACTTTCTCGAGTTCCGCTTGCGGCATCAGTACCGACAGATTGGCGACGACTCCTTCGGGCAGCGTGCCGTTTGAGATGCCTTCGACGAGTCCGACCAAGCGTTTCTCGAGGGCCGCTCCGACGTAATCGCGGCGTTTGAGAATCGCGTTTTCCATCATTTGTCCGAGGCGAATTCTGGCGTGATGGTCGGCACTCGTGGCGATCTTGTCGCGCAGGCTCGAGATTTCTGGATGCTCGCTTAAGACCCGTTCGATCACTTCGGCCGGGTCGGTCCAGGTGGCTCGAACGCTCAGTTCGACGCGACCATCAACTGCGTCAAGTTTGGCTTTCAACTCGTCGGCTTTTTGTGTCAACAGTTTGCGTTCGATCACCTCTAAACTTGGGCCGATGGTGTTGAATCGCACCGGCAGAACCGGCGTGATCGCCATGATGGTTTCGACAATCGTTTTGTGGGCCAGCAAATTCTTACGGGCGATGCTGTAACGGTCGCTCGAGTTCGCGCTTAAAACAACGATCAAATCGCCGACGCGCAAGAGGAATGGTTGACCGGAATTCTCAATCGGTTTTTGCTCGAGCACGTCTGGTAAATCCGGGTGATTGCGGGCGACGGCGTACAAATAGAACGGTCCTTCAACGGTTGCCAAATCGGGTCGTTCGAGCGTGGCTTGCGTCATGCGTTCACCGCTTTCGTGACGCGCACACCGAGGCCATGCGTGCTCGCAGCCAGCAAATCTCGAGCCCAGGCGAGGTCGCGCATTTCGTCCGCCGCATTCGGGTTGTTCGGGTTGCGGTCCGGGTGACGTTCGAGCGCCAGTTTCTTGAAGGTGCGTGCCAGCGTGTCGCCATCCACATCGCTGTTCATATTTTCTGGCAAGCCAAGCGTTTTGCGGGCGCGATCCAAATCCAACGTGTTCGGCGTGATGATCTCGAGGCTGGCGAAGGCGAAGGCTGGACCGGGAGCACCGATGCGCCAGGTGATCCGATCCTCGAGTTTCGCATCCAGTTCGTGAATAGCGTTTTCCATCGCCTCGAGTTGATCGCGTTTGACCAAGAGCGCCAAGTTGAAGGCGCTGTCTTCGCCGTTGCGTCCGACGTTGCCAACCTCGAGCACGCTGTCTTTCAGGCATTGGATTGCGAGGTTCAGCAGCGTTTCGCGTTCGCGTTCAAGTTGCGTCCCGATCATCATTCCGATTCGCGCCTGATCTTCGGGCGTGACATTTCCACGCTCGAGCAATTCTTGACGGAACGCGCCGACATCTTCGCTATTCGCGGCGCGAGCAATCTCATCCTGAACATTCCAACGGGCCGCCAGATTGATTTGCGCCGTGTCCTCGAGCCGGGCGAGTTCGGACAACAGTGTGTCCTCGTGCAATTCGAGCAGTTCGATCACCCGTTCACGGTTCGGCAGGTTCGCACCGAGTTTGCAGGGCAAGATGCTCGTGGCGTTGACGCTGTGAATCGCGGTTTGATGCTCGAGCAAGATTTGTGTCAGTTGCGCCGGATCGGATGAAATGTTGACTCGACCCTCACCGATCAATGCGGCGAGTGCGCCGACCCGAACGACCTCGAGCCCTGGAGTTCGCCCGTCTGAATCGCTGAGGGCTGTGGCATCGGCGCTGTAAATTCCGTAAATCGTGGTCATCTTGCGTTCCTCCATCATCGTTTGCTGGCTTTGACCTCCTCGAGTGCGTTCTCGAGGTCGGATTGTGTTATCTCGAGGCTAATGCTTTCGTTGTCACAAGTTTCTTTCGTTGACTTAGGTATCGGGGCTACAATTACGTTTTTGGCGAGGTGAGCCTGCAAGACCAACATCGCTGCCCGTCGTACCAACCATTCGAGGTCAGCACCGCTCCAACCCTCCGTCTTTGCGGCCAGGGCATCCAGATTAAGCTCGCCAGCCGTCGCACGACCCCTCAAATGCACACTGAGGATTCCCTGACGATCAGATTCACTTGGCAACTTGAACTCGAGCACCTGTTCAAAGCGCCCAGGACGCAGCAAAGCCGGATCGAGCGATTCGGGCCGATTCGTCGCGCCCAAAATAATCACGTTGCCGAGACTCGAGATTCCATCCATTTCGGCCAGGAATTGACCAATCACCCGGCTCGAGACGGCATCGGCATCGGCACGGTTGGCGAGAAGCGCGTCGATCTCGTCAAAAAAGACGATGCACGGGGCGCTGGCTCGGGCCTTGCGGAACAATTCGCGCACCGCCTTCTCGGACTCGCCGTAATACCTCGAGAGAAACTGAGCGCCACGCACGGCGATGAAATTCGCTTCGGATTCCTTGGCGACAGCACGTGCCGTCAGCGTCTTGCCGGTTCCGGGCGGACCCGCCAGCAAAATCCCACGCGGCGGCTCGAGCCGGAGTTGCGCGAACAATTCCGGGTGCTTTAACGGGGCCTCAACCGCCTCGATCAATGCGGCTTTGACTTCCGACAAACCACCGATCTCGGTCCAACTCGCGCCGGTGATATCCGATTCGGTCTCGCGGATCAAACTCGGTGAAACCTCGCGCAGGGCTGCACGGAAATCCTCCATGCCAACCTCGAGTTGCAACATCTCCTGCGCACTCGGACCACGACCCGAAGCCGTCCAGGTTGGAAGTTGCGAACGCACCCGGTGCATTCCGGCCTCTCGAGCCAACGCTGCCAAATCCGCACCGACAAAGCCGTGCGTGATTCGCGCCAGATCATCCAAGTTCACGTCCGGCATCAACGGCATCGCCCGGGTGTGAACCTCGAGAATTTCGCGCCTGCCGCGTGCATCCGGCGGATTGATCACCACTTCGCGGTCGAAGCGTCCGGGCCGACGCAGGGCCGGATCGAGATTGTCCGGCAGGTTTGTCGCACCGATCACCACGACCTGACCGCGTCCACCGAGGCCATCCATCAATGACAGAAGCTGTGCGACGACGCGCTTCTCGACCTCGCCCTGAACCTCGCTTCGCTTCGGACCAATCGCGTCGATCTCATCCAAGAAAATGATGCTCGGGGCTTTCGCTCGAGCCTCCTGAAAAATCTCGCGCAAACGTTTTTCCGAATCGCCATAAAATTTGCCGATGATTTCCGGGCCAGCCACCGAAATGAAATGCGCCCGAGTCTCACGCGCCACGGCTCGAGCAATCGTCGTCTTGCCGGTTCCGGGCGGGCCGTACAACAACACGCCCTTCGGCGGATCGATGCCCAACTGTTCAAACACCTGAGGGTAACGCAATGGCAACTCGACCAACTCGCGGACTCGAGCAACCTCACGGGCCAAACCGCCAATGTCCTCGTAACTCGCGCTCGAAGAAGATTGGGCTGGAGCTTGCGTTTCGCCAGAATTTTCGAGCGCCAAACGCGACTCGCCCCCAACCAACGCATGCGGTCCGGGCTCGATGGATTTCACACGCAACTCCAAGACTTTCGAGCCGAACAATTCCACACGAACACGATCACCCGCCGTCAATGCACGATCCTGCAACAACGTCTTCAAATCAGAGATTGCCACGCCCGCACCAGAAACCACCTCGAGCACCACGCTCCGCGCCAAGACCGGCTCGAGCTTCGAGATACGCACCTTCGCACCGATGCTCGAACCCGCGTTCTCCCGCGCCAAACCATCCAACAACACGCCACGGTCACGGTCCTCGGGTCTGGATGGTAATGCACGAACCGCCGTGCTGCGCTCACCCGTGACCACAATCACACCACCGGCACGCACACCCAAACGCTCGAGATCGACAGGGGAGAGGCGGGCGAGGCCACGGCCCGCATCACGCGGCGCGGCCTCGGCGACAACGAACTCGAGGGCGTCAATGACCATGATAGGTTCCAATCGTGCGACTGGCGAGGGCGAACATGGAGTTCGCCCCTACGCCAATTTTTTGTAGGGGCGAACTCCATGTTCGCCCTAACGAAGCGAGGAGGAATTCAACTCGCATCAAGCCCTCAGCCCGCGAACGGAACCATCAACTCGAGGATTCCGTTCTGATAAGACTTCGTGAATTCACCTTTGACGGCCTTGGAAAACTCGAGCGTTTTCGCGTACTTGCGTGAGGCCGCACCGTTCGCCTCGAGCTTCAAGGTTTGTCCCTCGAGCGTGACTTGAATGCTGGTTTCAACTGCGCCTGGAAGTTCGGCGATCACGCTGTAATGCCCGGTTTCCTCGAGTACATCGACCATCGGTTCACGCACCGGTTCGACGCTTGGGTTGCCACCGTTGTTGGCCATGTTGCCAAATGTGGAAACAGTTGGTTCACCGTTCAGGTTGGTGCGAATGTTGACCCCGATCACACCCTCGAGTCCAGATTTCGTGGTGAAGTTCTGCGTGCCACCTTCAGCATTGCCCGCCTGTTTTTGCAATTCTTGAACGACCTCGAGAAGATTATTGATGCCGGAAAAAATTCCACCGAGGCCGGTGTTGTCGTTGGTTTTCGCCATTGTGGTTTCTCCTGTTTTTTCGGGATGTTGGGTGGATGTTGGGTGCGAAAAGGGCGAACATGGAGTCTCTTGACCCCACATCAGCACCTAGCGGGCTTCTTGATCCCAAACCAGCACCTAACGGGCTTGGATCGCTTGGGTCGCTCGCCCCTACGGATTCAAAATTCTGGGTTCAGTACTCGAGCACCATTGATCCACCCGGTCCCATCGGCACCCGTTTTGGTGCAACCCGAGGCGAGATGATTTCGGTTTCGTGTTGCAACTCAATGATTCGCGCTTCGAGTTTCGCCAGCGTTTTTTCACCGTCGCTCACGCGTTGCCGCCAGTCGGCCAATCCTCGCTCGAGGCGTTTGCGTTCGGCGGTGAGTTGGTAGATTTGCAGGTACGTGCGGCTTTCAGATTTGGGCAGTGCCGAACGTCGCAAGCTCGAGGGGGTCAAAGCGGTTTTGCGTGGGGTGGTCATTGGGGCTCCTTGGTGGAAAGTGCAAAGTTGAAAGTGAAAAGATGGGGTCTACTTTGAACTTTTCACCTTCCACTTTTCACTGGTTTACAACGTCATGGCGCGTGATGCTTTGCGTTCGCCGCCGGCAAGCACGGGCTCGCGGGTCTCGAGGGTTTCGCTGGGCGTTGCACGTTCAAGCGGTTTGATGGCTCGGGCTTTGGGCAACAGGTGCAGCATTTTTGCGACCGCTTGGCTCGAGACTTCGTGGCGTTCGCGTTCGTCGCTGATGCTGCCGGTCAGGACATCCAGAACCACGCGTTCGAAATCGATGTTTCCGGCGGTGACTTCCAGGTTTCGCACGCTGGCGACCCGAGCGATTTGCAGGGCGGCACGAACGCTGTGTTTGATTTTCAGTTTGCTTTCGCCACGCACACTGGCGACCAGTTCGGTGATGGCGAGCGCATCTTCGAGTTGCAAGCCCGATCGGGCCGCGACGATTCCGCCCTGGGTCTCGAGGTCGAATCCCTCTAGGCGCATGGTCACGAGGCGATCACGCAGGGCTTCTTGTGCGAGGTGCACACCGGCGTAATCTTCCGGGTTGCTTGTAAAAATCGCCCGGAAGTCCGGGTGAACTTTCATGTATCCGCCCTTGCCCGCCGCGCTCGGGTAGATCAAAATACCTTCCTCGAGCACCGGCAAGAGCACGTTGTTCGCCTCGGCTTTGGAACGTGTGAACTCGTCGTAAACCAGCGTGTAACCGTTTTTGCAGG
>JAYURE010000523.1:0-1557 GCA_043756345.1 Deinococcales bacterium
TGATTTCGGTCGCGGCCACCCTGGTCAAAAACAGCATGCTGAAGGTTGGTACGGCCCCACTTGCGAGCATCGATCCTGCTTTCGTGCAGGCGTTACGGCAGGCGTTCACACGTTGCGTTGGACCTGCCGCCAGCATCGTCTGGACGAACACCGCCAAGCGCCTCGGGATCAATGCCGAATCACTGCCCGGATCATTGCCCGAATCACTGCCCGAATCACTGCCCGAGTCGCGCTGCATCGAATTCTTACGCGCCCTGGCCGAATCGATCAGCGAGGCGAACGCCAAAACCAAATTTATTGAAGCGATCACAACCCTGCGTAAGCAATTCAACATCTGAACTCTATTTCTGAACTCTATTTCTGAACTCTATTTCTGAACTCTATTTCTGAACGCTCGAGCCCCCGAGAGGAACCCACCGTGAACGAAAAACTGATCATCCGCATGACCCAACCACTCGAGCACTTCGACCGCAACGACGCCAAGTTTCTACAAGTCGCCAAAGCGCTCGGAGTGCCCATCGAAAAACTCGAGCAGATTGTCACCCGTGAGGCAGGCCGTGTGATCGCGCAAGCCAAAGATGCGCAACACGGGGCGCAAGTCACAAACATCCTCGCCTCGATTGGGGTGCAAGTTCGTGTTGAGGCCGATCCAAATAGAGCCGTGCCGCAAACGGTTTCACCCGCAATGCAACAGGCGATGTTGCAAGCCCGACCCGGCTCGAAAGCCACGATCAGCGATGCTCGAGTCAGCACGATTTCAAACCCGACTGTATCGAGTTTGACCGGTTTGAACCCGACCGTCTCGAGCCTTGTTTCCGCATCGGCATTCGCGCCAATGCGCAAGCCAGCGGGAGCGGCTGCCGTCATGGAAGCCCAACCCGCCCAAAGCAATCCGAGCGTAGCAAACGACCCATTCGCACCGATTCAACAACGCGGCGAAAGTGTACTCGAGCCGCGCCGTGAAGTTGAAGTTCGCCACAACGAACCACAAGAAATTCAAGCCGTCGAATCCAGCGCCCCAGGTCGCCGCTCGAGCTTGCGCACACGCATGATCGGTGCCTTCCTGATCCCGGTTCTCGGGCTTGGACTTGCCATTGGTGCGTACATCATGGTCGCCCTGCCCGGCGTGGTCACACGATCACTCGAATCTCGAGCCGCCGCCGCCAGTTATGCCGCCGGACGCTTGATGGTCAAAGATGCCGTGCAACTGCCCGACATGAGCGCATTAAGCAACCTCAATCGCAGCAGCCGCGAATTGCTCTCGAGCACCCAAGATGCCGCCTTCATCGCTGTTCTGCCAGAAGGTGGCGATCCGATCATCAGCAGCGAAATGAGCCTGGACAGCGAGGCGACCGCCGCGACGCTCAGCGAGCAACTCGGCACGTACACAGCCAACGGTGGCATCGGTAACTTCAACGCGGGTGGTCAGACCTTCACCGTTTCGGCCAGCCCAATTCAGACGGCCTCAGAGGGCTCTACAAGCCTCGGCACGGTCGTCGTTGCACTCCGACGTGACGCGATTGCCAGTGAGGTCATGAGGGCGCTGGTACCGTTCAG
>JAYURE010000524.1:0-1556 GCA_043756345.1 Deinococcales bacterium
CCCAATCATGCACCTTCGGGCAGGATCGCTCCCACCGGTTACGAACTCGTCCGACACGTCACTTTTGGCCACTCGCTCTGCTCGAGAAATACTCATGTATTTCTGCCACTTTCCGCTAGCACAAACAATTCCGCCTCGTGCAAGTCGGAGGGATGCAACCAGTGAGGCTCGAGGCGGGCCATTTACTCGTGAAGTTACGTGACCAAAACAGAAGCGAGGCGTGACCCCGACTTTCGTTTAGCTGGGCTAAATCTTTAGATTAATAATGAATACAATCTGGTTTTATCATGATTCAATCGCCGTTTTTCGCCCCTGGAGGCCCCACATGTACGTCCGTCAACTCGCAATCCTAATCTTGGTTGTCATTGTTGCCGCCTGCAATACGAGCGAACCGACAAAACCGCCCGAACCTGAAACCGTGCCGCTCGAGATTCCAGTTGAACCCAAAGAACCACCGTTGGACACGAGCACGCTCGAAGTTGAAAGCGCCGCCCCGATCAGTTTCGTTCCGAACGGCTCGCAAGATTCGAGCACGAAAGGGCAATGGTCGGCAAAAACACCATGGCCAACACTGGCAATACATGCGGCGTTGATGCCAGACAAGACGGTGATCACTTGGGGTTGGCGCAGGCAATGGAACCGCAGCAACGGTGACGATCCGGTTCGGTATTCAATTTGCAAAACTTGGACGGATTCGTGGGACAGCACGCAGACACTCACGGCGGGCCACTCGAGCAAATGGTACGGCGCGGGCGTGACCGGAAACGGTTTGTCGTACCCGATCACCTGTCCGAACCCGGACAACACCGACATGTTCGGCGCGGGGCACGCTCACACATCGGACGGGAGTTTGTTCGTTGCGGGCGGCATGGGCGTCGGTCCAACCCTCAGCGCAAGCAAAGGCGACCCTTGGGATGGTGTCTATTACGGTGTCAACAACACCAACACGTTTAACTCGAGCACACGGCAATGGCAGCCCGGACCTCGAATGGCCAAAGCGCGTTGGTATCCGACGGTCACGACCCTCAGCGATGGCAAAATGCTCGTCTCTGGCGGTTCGGATTACGAGCATGGTTCGTTCGGATTACCCGATTTCGACCGCGCCAATGGCAATGCGGATTTGCATGAACGGCTCGAGGCTGATGACCTACAAAGCTTGACCGGGGCTCGATTGCGCGTGCCGTACTACCCATGGATGATCGTCTCGCCAAAGAATGGCTTGGTGCTCGAGGCTGGCCCACAACCCCAAATGCGTTTCTTGGACGCGAACGGTACAGGAACCTGGCAGGATGGGAATTTCACCCGTTCGGACAAAACCTTGCGCGGTTACGGCAGTGCCGTGCCAATCATCGATTTAAGCTCGAGCGATCCCAAAGAGTGGACCGCAAAGGCATTCGCATTCGGTGGTAGCGGCGAACCGGACACGAACAACAACCGGAACAACCCGGATTGTCAGTACCGCAAAACCAAATCTGAAGAGGTCGTTTTCAATCCCAAAAAAACTTGTCCGTTGGCGCTCACCAGCAGCAGCGAAATCAATTTGCAGGACGGCTCGA
>JAYURE010000525.1:0-1555 GCA_043756345.1 Deinococcales bacterium
ACCCATGGGATGAACGTTTTGACGAGATGTACACCTGGGCGCAAGCGCATCAGATTCCAATCATCACGCATTGCTCCAAGGGTGGCATTCACATGATGGGTGAAAGCAATCCGCAACGCTTCACGCATCCGCTCGAGTACCTGAAAGTGCTGAAAAAATTCCCACACTTGAAAATCTGTCTCGCGCATTTTGGTGGTTCTGGCGAATGGAGCAATTACCTGCTCAAACGCCGTCGCCTGCCCACGGACGAGCGAACCTGGGTGGGTCACGTGATCAATTTGATCTACGAGCATCCAACGGTCTACACCGACATTTCGTACACGACATCTGACCGGGAGCACCTGCCAATGCTGAAGGTGCTGGTCAACGATCCGAAGTTGCGGCAACGAATTTTGTTCGGTTCGGATTACTTCGTGGTGCGGCAAGAGGCAACAGAACGCGAGTTCAGTATTCGCCTGCGCGGTTCTGTCGGCGAGGACGATTTCTTTCAGATGGCGAACAGGAATCCTCGAGAGTTCTTGTCGTCAAAACTGTTCGATCCGAACGTGACCGTGAACGCCCCGAGCGCAAACAGAATCGGTGCGAGCGCAATGCCAGATTCCTCGCGGTCCACGCTGCCCTGACCCAACTGTGCAACCTCTCAGGCTTTCACCATCGGTTCGTTCGAGTGGTATTTGACCAGCCGCTCGAGTTCGCCCGGAATCCCGGCGACAATGGCGAGCACGCGCTGTTTGTAAACCGCTTCATCGTCGGTCTGAATGCAATGCTCGAGCATCAAGCCTTCCAGAATCGTGTTTGCATCTCGAGGAGATAACGGCTCGAGTCGGAGTTCTTCAAAGACCTTCCAGGCACGTTTCGTTCCAGCCTTGTGCAAGACCTCAAACGGAGCGGCACAAACGAGTGTGCAGACCCGCTCGAGTTCAACCACCCACGGCACGATGGTTGGCGAAATCCCGGTCAGGTCATCAATCACAATCACGGCTCGAGCTTCACGAATCGCGTATTTCTCGAGTGAGTCCGTCAGGCTGCGGGCCTTCGTGTCGTTGTTCGGATTGAACTTCATCCACAGTTTGCGCGTCTCCTCGAGGTCCGCGTACAAGGCATCGTCTGGCAGGAACGTGCAGGCATCCAAGGCTCGAGCAGTCCAGAGCTTGTTGAACAAATCGCGCAAGAAATTGGCGAACGGCGCGATCCGCTCGAGTTTCACCACCAACGTTTCATCCTCGAGAATCCCCGCCGCGTGCTCGAGCAGTGCCGATTTGCCAATCCCGCCACGTCCGAGAACCAGCACGCTGCGTTGCTTGCGAACATGCTCGAGCAGGGATTGCGTTTCAAGATCTCAAGCGGTGAACATCATTCGTCCGGTTCGAGCCGTTCGAGTTCCGCCTCGAGTTGCGCCACCGTCGGCAACACCCCCTCGAGTTCGGCAGGCAGCACGTTGGAAAGTTCAAATTGCGAAACGCCCAACGGTTGCGACATGCCGCGCAAAGCGTACTCGACATCGGTGCGGTCTCGGTTCTTGCAGAGAATCAAGCCAATTGTTGGCGCGTCCCCG
>JAYURE010000526.1:0-1555 GCA_043756345.1 Deinococcales bacterium
CTGTGCTCGGCCCAAGCCATTGACCTGGTCGGACAAGAACTCAGCATCCGAGACCAACACCTCAGACAACGCGCCGGACTGGAGCCCAACGCATGAACCAACCACAGACGGTGGTCGTGACCGATTCAACCTTCCCATCGCTAGAGCCCGAACGCTTGCTGCTCGAGCAGGTGGGCGCAAGACTCGCCTCGTACCAATGCAAGTCAGAGGCCGAAGTGATCGACGCAGTGCGTGGCATGAACGTGGTGCTGGTCCAATTCGCACCGATCAGCAAAGCGGTGCTCAAGGTTTTGGGACCTCAAGCAACCGTGATCCGTTACGGCGTTGGCGTGGACAACATCGATCTCGAGGCGGCACGAGGGCTTGATGTCGCCGTGGCCAACGTGCCCGACTACTGCCTGGATGAGGTTGCGGACCACACTGTCGCCATGCTCTTGGCGATGCTGCGCAAACTCGGTCCACAACAAACCGAGTTGCAAGCCGGAGGTTGGAATGGCATTGCGGTTTCAAGACCTATCTTGCCAATGCAGCGCACCACGGTTGGCTTTGTTGGTCTCGGACGAATTGGTCGCTCGGTGCTCGAGCGCCTGCGCCCATTCGGTTGTCGTTTTGTGGCCGCCGATCCCATGCTCACACCAGAAATGGCGGCTCAACTCGGGGTCATTCCCCTCGAGTTGGACGCACTCCTTGAACAGTCAGATGCCGTGAGTTTACACAGCCCACTGACGAGCACAACCCATCACTTGATCAATGCCCAACGGCTGGCACGCATGAAATCCACAGCAATCATCGTCAACACCGCTCGAGGTGGACTGATCGACACCCAAGCACTCGTGGCTGCCATCAAAGCGGGAGCCATCGGCGGGGCGGCGCTGGATGTTTTCGAGCGCGAACCTCTCGAGCCGAACTCGCCACTGCGAAACCTGAGCAATGTCTGGCTGACACCACACATGTCCTGGTACTCCGAAGATGCGATGGGTCGTCTCCAGCACCTCGCGGCAGAAGAAGCCGTGCGGGCACTCGAGGGAAAACCCCTTCGTTGCCCTGTTTCGTTGCCCGCTGGCAACGAAACAGGGCAGGAGTTGAGAAGGGACATGAAAACCGGTTGAAACCGTTCGTGAGGTCACGTCCCACTTTAGAAAACGGCGTCACCAATGGTGCTGCTTATATCAGATCCTTGCCTTCGTGGAGGCAGTGTCCGTACTGCATTCTTGTACAAACCGATGGGTTGTGACCACTCTTCAAATTTCCGAAGGCTTGTCTTTGGCTCGAGCCAGTCTGCGAAATACTCGAGTTTCAGTTCGATCAATCCTCGAGAATCATCAACCCGATTCAAGCGCATGATCACCGCGCAACTTTCCACTCGAGCACTGGGCCGTTCGTAGCGCGTCCACATGCCTGCAAGCCAGATCACCTCTCCCCTGTCCTCGAGCCCATCCACACCCTCGAGCCTCGCGGATGGGTGCAGCCGCAGAATGGGACAAGCTCCAAAAGTCACCCCCTGCGAAGTAGCGCCCCAGGCCCGCTAGGTGCCGGTGTTGGGGCAAGACGGGGG
>JAYURE010000527.1:0-4202 GCA_043756345.1 Deinococcales bacterium
ATTTCCCACAGTCGGCCCGGATGCGGGTGCGTCGGTGTGCCCTCGTACATCAGGCTGGTCGCACCGTTGTTCAGCAATCCGTACACCACATACGAGTGACCGGTGATCCAGCCGACATCGGCGGTGCAAAAGTAAATGTCGGTTTCCTCGAGATCGAAGACGTACTTGGCGGTCAGGTACGTGCCGACCATGTAGCCGCCGGTCGTGTGCAGCACGCCTTTGGGCTTGCCGGTGCTGCCGCTGGTGTACAAGATGAACAGCGGGTGCTCCGCGTCGAGTGGTTCGGCGGGGCAATCGCTCGAGGCTTCCGCCATCAGGTCGTCGTACCAATGGTCACGGCCCGATTTCCAGGAAATGTCATGCCCGGTGCGTTTAACGACAATCACGTTTTGCACACCAGGGGCATTCTCGAGCGCCTCGTCGCAGTTGCCTTTTAAGGGCACAATCGCGCCACGCCGGTAACTGCCATCGGCGGTGATCACAATTTTTGATTCGCAATCGTTGATCCGATCCGCGAGCGCCCCGGCCGAGAATCCTCCGAAAATCACGCTGTGTGTCGCCCCAATCCGGGCGCAGGCAAGCATCGCTATCGCAGCCTCGGGAACCATCGGCAGGTAAATCGTGACGCGATCCCCTTTGACCACGCCCAAGCCCTTCAGCGCATTGGCAAACCTCGAGACTTCCGCGTGCAATTCCCGGTACGTGATTTTGCGCACATCGCCCGGTTCACCCTCCCAGAGAATCGCAATCTTGTCCGCGTGCTTTTCCAATTGCCGGTCCAGGCAGTTGTACGCCATGTTCGTCTGCGCCCCGACGAACCATTTCGCGTGCGGTTCATTCCACTCGAGCACCTTGTCCCAAGTTTTAAACCAATGCAATTCCTTGGCAATCTCGCCCCAGAACGCCTCGGGTTGCTCGAGGCTGCGTTTGTGCATCGCCCGGTACGTCGCGTCGTCCAATTTCGCTTTGCGGGCAAACCCGGCACTCGGGGCAAAACGGCGTTCTTCGTGCAGCATCGCGTCAATGTTTTGTTCGCTCATGGGAAAATCTCCTCTGCACCTCGAGCCACCTCGAGAGCAACGTTGTGATGTGCCCTGAGTCTACTTGTGCAATAAAAATCGAGTCAAACAAACCCTCACCCCAAAAAACCTCCCTCTGGAGAGGGAGGGCGCTCCGAAGGAGCCGGGTGGGAGTGCCACCCCACGCCCTCGAGAACTGCTCGTCTCGAGATTCAGCCCCCGCTCTTGACGTTGAGCACCTTGAACCCCCGCCCTCGAGCCACTTCCCGCACTTTCCCAATCCGTCCCAGTTCGCGCTCGTAGGGCAGGAAGTGATTCGCCACCAACCAGACTTCCCCGCCGGGCGCAAGGTGCCGTTCGACAGCCTGTATGAACTCGAGCGCGACATCGAGGATCAGGTCGCTGCCAACATGGAACGGTGGGTTGGTGACGATCAGGTCGAATTTCGCGTTTTTCTCGAGTTTGGAATCGACGTCTGACCAGATCACCCGGCCTTGCAAATGGTTGAGTTCGAGTGTGCGTTTGCTGGATTCCACAGATCGGGAGTCATCTTCGAGCATGGTCACGGTTGCGCCTTCGAGTGCGAGAAATCCGGCCAGTGCGCCGTAACCGCAGCCAATGTCAAGCACGGTTTTACCTGCACCATTCGGCAGGTGCTCAAGTAACATTTTCGAGGCGAGGTCAAATTTGCCGCTCGAGAAGACGCCGGGTAAGGCGATGCACTCGAGTTTTTGATTTCGGGCCTCGAGCGTGAAGGCTTCTGGTTCTGGGTTGGCGGGTACTGGGTTGGCTGGAACTGTGCCACCGGTTTTGGTCAGCATGGCAACGCGCAGGCCTTTGGCCCGTTCGAGGATTTCGCCGGTGCCGAAATGACCTCGAGCTTCTTTGAAATACCGCTCGAAACCTCGGTCTTTGTCTCCGGCGATCAGGCAGCGGCCTCCGGGTTTGGTGTGTGTCCAGGCGAGGCGCAGGAGTTCGCGCACGATGGCGTTGCCTTTGTCGGCGGGCAGGATCACGATCACGAAATCCGCGCCGACTCCGAGATCACCGTCGAATTGGCGTAGCTCGAGGATGACCCGTTCGAGTGTGCTGGCTGCGGCTTGCGAACTTTCAGAGACGGCGATACTGATGCCTCGAGAAGAAAGCGCGAGGGCAATTGCGCCACTTTGGGCGGTCAGGTCAAGCGCTGACTCAACGCCTTCAAGATCGAGATTCTGAATCACCTCGAGCATTAAGGCTTGCGTGGGTTCGAGGTACGGGTAGCCTCGAACGCCGGGCTTGGTGTAACAGCCGTGCTCGAGTCGGATGAGGTCAAAGTAGCCCACAAGATCTTCATTTTAGGCTCGTTTTCTCATGCGATGTGAATTAGGCTTGCGTTGACTGTGTTCTGGCCGGAGTTCCCGTGTGCGTTTCCGGCTTGCATCACGCCCAACCACACGACAGAATCGCACTGAGTTACATTGGCCGGAGGTTTGCATGAAAAGAATTTTGTTGTTTTTACTCACACTCTCGAGTTTTGGGATGCCCTTTCTTGGGGGCGCTGTGGCCGAACTTTCTCCTGAGGCGCAACAACTCCTGGACACTGCCAAGATTGCTCAGACCGAGGCGCGGCAGAGCAATCCGAAAGGCAACATTGATCAGGCCGCGTGGCGCAAAGCGGTCGATGCTGCGGAGGCTGCTGTCAAGGCCGCTCCTCGAGAGGCTGCGACGTTGCGCTTGCGTGCGCAAATCTACACGGAGATCAAGTTCTGGGTGCGTGCTGAAAGTTCGTGGCGGGCGTTGTTCAATGCCACACAGGACAACGAGACGCCCGAGGATCGTGCGGGCCTGTCTGAGACCTTGTTCAACCTGGGTTACAACCAGTATCAGTCCGGTGATCTCGAGGGTGCCTTCAAACGTTTTGCCGAGGCAGGCGAAATCACGCCGGAGGTGGCCCGCAATGAAATCTGGCAGGGTCGGATTTTGCTCGAGCGTGGCGATGCGCGTGGCGCTTTGCCGCATTGGGATCGTGCCCTTAAGCTCGAGCCTGCGAATGCGACCAGCAAGTATTTTCTTCTGATTTCGCAGAAGTCCGTGAATTACGGCGGTGCTGCCGTGTCCGCGTTCACGCTTGGTTATAAGGCGTTTGAGACCAAAAAGTATGACGAGGCTTTGCAGCAATTCCGCATTGCCACCGTCAGTGCTCCAGCGTTTCTCGAGGCGCAACGCATGTTGGGTCGGACTGCGCTCGAGTTGAATCAACCGGACGATGCGATTCCCGCGTTTGAAACGGTCGCCAGACTCGAGGGTGTCAATCCGACGAACAAGTACAACCTCGATCTTGCGCGTGAGATGCGGCAGTACGGTACGGCTGCGGCCCGCAGTTTCCGCGAGGGGTACGACAAGTACGCCAAGGGTGACAAGGCCGCTGCGCTTGCCGCGTTCGAGGCAGCGACGAGTGCCAATCCGAATTACCAGAAGGCGTGGGCGTGGTTGGGCCGCTCGAAGTTCGAGACGGGCGATTACCGTGGTGCTGCCGATGCGTACACGGTGGCGGTCAAGTTGGACCCAAACGATAAGGATTCGCAGCATTGGTTGCGGCAGGCAAAATCCCGAATCAAGTAAGCACAGAAGCATCAGCACCTCGAGTCCAATTCAGGCTCGAGGTGTTTTATTGATTTGGAAAAACGTACTTTGCAATCAACTCGAGCCGAAACGCACACGTTAAGATCGCGGCATGCCCAGCAATCTCACGGCCAGTGTTACCGCACGTAAAATCATCATCGATACCGATCCGGGCGTGGATGACGCCATGGCTATTTTTTTGGCGTTGCGTTCACCTGAAGTCAGTGTGATCGGGCTGACCACGATCTTTGGCAATGTCCACACGGATTTAGCAACTGTGAACGCCTTACGGTTGCTCGAGATTGCGGGTCGAACTGATGTTCCCGTGGCGCACGGTGCGAGTGCGCCATTGACCCGAGCGTATACCGGACCGGTTCCGTTCATTCATGGCGATGACGGGCAGGGCAACGTGCATCTTCCGCCAGCCTCGAGCCAAGCCATTGCACAATCTGCCGCCGAATTTATCGTCGAACAAATCTTGAATGCTCCGGGTGAGATCACGCTCGTTCCGGTCGGACCATTAACGAACATCGCTTTGGCTTTGCAACTCGAGCCACGCATCGCAGACTTGGTTCACGA
>JAYURE010000528.1:0-1553 GCA_043756345.1 Deinococcales bacterium
TTTTCCGTTGGCGATCTTCTTGGGTCAAGCTTGCGCCCCGATCCTGGCGGGCAACACGGTCATCGTTAAACCCGCCGAGGATTCCGGCGTGATTGCAGCCTGGGCCGTGGATGTGCTGCTCGAGGCTGGGCTTCCAGCGGGTGTGATCACGTACTTACCGGGATTGGGTTCAACCGTCGGCAGCCATTTGGTCAAGCACGCAAAAACACGATTCATCAATTTCACCGGCAGTAAAAACGTTGGCCTGTGGATCAACGCCGAGGCCGCCAAGGTCGTGCCTGGTCAACGTTGGATCAAACGGGTCATGCTCGAGTTGGGCGGCAAGGACGGCATGATCGTTGACGAGACTGCGGATTTGGATGCCGCAGCGCAGGCCGCCGTCGCCGCCGCATTCGGTTTTGCCGGTCAAAAATGCAGCGCCCTCTCGAGGTTGATCGTGGTCGAGAGTGTGTATACCGAAGTGCTCGAGAAAGTCACGGCTCGCGTGCAAAAACTGGTCGCGGGGCCAGCCGAAACCAACAGCGATGTGAATGCTGTCATCAACAAAGCCAGTCATGACAAATCTAAAACGTACCTCGAGCTTGCACCCTCGGAAGGTCGCGTCACAACGGGCGGAAAGATCGGCTCGAGCACCGGGTATTTCATCGAACCGACCGTGGTGGCCGATGTCAAACCGAACGCACGATTAGCGCAAGACGAGATCTTTGGCCCCATCCTCGCCGTGATTCCAGTCAAAGATTTTGAAACTGCGCTCGAGGTCATCAACGACACCGAATACGGTCTGACCGGTGGTTTATTCTCGAGCGATGCAAGCCGTCTCGAGCGGGCTGAGAACGATTTGCACGTCGGCAACCTGTACTTGAACCGCAAGATCACCGGCGCGATGGTCGGTTGCCATCCGTTCGGGGGATTCAATCTGTCCGGCACCGACAGCAAGGCGGGCGGGCCGGATTACCTCTTGCACTTCTTGCAGATGAAATCTATCGCCCGGAAAATCTAAAAAGTAGGCGAAGGGCAAGCGGATGATCAAAACCCAATCGGTCAGGCTCGAGACGATGTTCAAGCTCGAGCCTGTTTTCGTCTCGCTGCGCTCCGAGCCATCTCGAGTTACGATTCATCATGTTGGCCTTCAGGCAAAAACTGCTTTCCCGAAAAAACGCGAGCGCCACGAACGAAACCGCCGTGCTCGAGGCGTTGCAACAATGGGTCAGCACAATCAACTCGAGACAACCAAGCGCGGTCAGTCGCCTGTACTCCGATGATGCTGTTTTCCTGCCCACGTTGAGCCAGACGCGCATTCATGGCAGCATGAACCGCACCACGTACTTCGCCCGACTCCTGGGCAAGTCAGGTTTTCGCGTGGACATCCTCGAGCTTGACTTGCAAATGCTCGCTGATGTCGGTGTGTGCAGCGGCGTTTACGATTTTGATTACGCCTTTCGCGGCAATGACACACGGCTCGAGGCGCGATTCAGCATGGTTTTTCAACGGATCAATGGCGTGTACAGAATAGTCAATCACCACAGTTCTCAAGTGCCAGTTGGCTAACCCGA
>JAYURE010000529.1:0-1553 GCA_043756345.1 Deinococcales bacterium
CAAGCGACGCTGGACCATCAAAATCGGGAATGCCGTTTGCATCGAAAATATTGCCACCCAAACCGGTCACAAGGGAACCGAACATCCAAGCATCGACCACAAAAACGGCCCCCTTACTGCCTCGAGCGGTCAGTTTTTTGGCGGCAATGGCGAACTCCGGCCAGGTTTTTGGTGGACTGATCCCTTTTCCTTGCAGCGCACCGGTGTTGTAAAACAGCAACAGGCTCGAGGTGGCCCATGGCAGCCCAAGGCGTTGCTTGTTGATCTGCCCGTAACTCCAAGCAACTGGAACCAAATCAGCTTGCAGTGCGGCAGGAATCTCGAGAACGGTGTTCAGGTCGGTGAGTTGTTTTCCTTGCGCCAATTTGGTGAAAAAAACATTATCGACCATGGCCATCGTTGGCGCATTATTCGCCCGCAACGCCGCCACAAGTTTGATGTTCAGGTCTTGATATGTTCCGACCGGGTTTGCCTCAACCACAAACTTGGCTTGAGACGCATTGAACGCCGCGACCTGAGCCTCGAGTTCCTTGATCGGTTGTGGCGCAGCAACGTAATGCCAAAAAGTGATCTTGACTGGGGCCGCCGCACGAAGGGGAAGCGCTCCAACCAGCAAAACCGAAAGAACCAACAAGAACCATCGGGTTCGACTCGTCTGGGAAATGACGGCAATCATGGGATTCAATGCTCCATCTCGAGTTCCGAAGCGACATTTCCCGGCACATTTCCCGGCACATTTCCCGGCACATTGAAGCCCTTCCAACCTGAGAACACTTGAATCGCTCGGTGATACACTTCCACCGCTTGGTTGGCCATCCTTGGCAGACCAATCTCACGTTCAGCCCAAGCTCGTGCGGCATTTGAGAATACGTGACGCAAAGAAGTGTCGCGCAGCAGTTCCACTACACGTGCAGCGAACGCCTGTGAATCATCGGGATCAACCAAAAAACCGGTTTGACCATCAACAACGCACTTGGTAATCCCCATTCTTGCCCGTGCCACAATCGGAAGGCCACAGGCTGCCGCCTCGAGACCAACCATTGGATGGACCTCTGAAGTACTGGCAAAGACAAACAAATCTGCGTGCTGGTAATACGCGGCGATGCTTTCAGATGGAACGTAACCTCGGAAGACAACGGCATCGGTCAAGCCAAAGTTTTTCACCATCGTCTGCAAGTGATCGCGTTCAGGACCATCCCCGATGATGATCAATTTCGCATTCGAGACTTGCGAGTGAATCAACTTGAACCGCCTGAGCAGTTCATCGACGCTCTTTTCCAAACCCAAACGCCCAACAGTGATCAAACGAGGAGAGCCTTCGGGAATTCCCAACTCTGGAAACGGATCGGGCAGCGTCAGGTTTAAACGGGCGACATCGATGGCATTTCCGATCACGGATAAAGGCTTCGTCACACCCATGGCGAGCAACTCATCCGCCATGGGCTGCGCTGGACAAATAATCGCGGTACAATGGTTGGCGTACCAGACATCAAATCGACCCGCGAAGGCAATCGCCCCGCGATCCAAGCCACCGCGAAGGCTTCTGGAAATCC
>JAYURE010000530.1:0-4197 GCA_043756345.1 Deinococcales bacterium
CCAGCATTGTCCGCCTGTTGGCTTTGCACATCACGCAAACCCTGTGCGAGCGAGGCGTAAGGGCAACCGTGCGCGGTCAGCAACTCGCGGTTGCGTTCACTGTCCCGAATCAAGGATCGCAAGCGCTCGAGCGGGTTCGCTTCGCAGGCGGCCAGGGCAAGTTCGGCCTTGACTTCTTCACGTCTGGCTTGGACCACGGCGGCGATCAAATCGTCTTTGCTGCGGAAGTGATAGTAGACATTGCCCAGCGGTACGTTCGCAGCCTCGGCAATCGTGGCGATGGTCGTGGCCACCATGCCTTGCTCGTGAAAAAGTGTCATTGCCGCCTCGAGCAGGCGTTGATGGACGGGAGCTTGAATGGCTTTGCTGTTGCCAGGTTTGATGGCGGTGTTTTTGGTTGTTGTGGGTTTAGCTGCACTGGGTTTGTTCTTGATGGCTGGCATGAGATCACCTTCTTTCAGAAATGAGAATCAGTTGTTTAACTGACTGAGATTAAGTTCAATCGGCACGCTTGTCAATTCGCTGCAAAATCCACCGGTACTGAATCCACGGCGACCAAAAACCCTCGAGTCCAGGAGGGAACTCGAGGGCAACCACAAAAGGAAGACTGTCAGTTCAGGTTGGCTCCGCCGAAGGTGACGCTCGCAACATCGCACCAGATGATCGCGCTCTTGAATGCCGTCAAATCAGTGCCAGCAGGAATCGCGTACTCGACGAAACCAGAGAACGGGGCGGGCAGCTTACCGAGGTCAACAAACTTGACGGCTTTGACGGTCTTCGCATCCGCAGTTTTGGTTGGTGTGGCCGCAGCGTAAAGGTAGACGTGCAAGTCCGGTCCGGCTTCGGTCTTGAGGTTCTGGAGGCGCAACACGCTGCTGCCGTCGGTTTTCTTGACAATGGTCACCGTGCCTTGCGTCGGGGCGTTCACCGTCTCGAGCTTACCGAAGCGGAGCACGGTTTCAACACTGGTGGCGGTCTGCACGGTTTGTGCGTTAACACCTGAGATGGTCGGGACGAGGGCGAAGCTGAGGCTGGCAACGGCAACAACGGCGGTGATGATTTTCTTGAAGTTCATGGTGGTTCTCCTTATGGGTCTCGAGTGCTGCTCGAGTTGAGATCGGACTTGAAGGTTCGTCTTGAGGTTTGGGTTCACGGCTTGAGGTTGAGTTGGCGCAGAAAAGTGCGTTCAATCACTTCAACTTGGCTCCAGCGAACGTGACTTTGGCGACATCGCACCAGATGATCAGGCTCTTGAATTTGGAAAGGTCGGTGTTGGCTGGAACCTTGTACGTGTAGTTCCCTTTGAACGGTGCGGCCAGCTTGCCGAGGTCCACGAATTTTGCGCTCAGTTTCTTGGCGGTCTTGGCAGGCACGGCATCGGCGTAAAGGTAAACGTGCAGGTCCGGGCCAGCTTCGGTTTTCAAGTTCTGCAATCTGATGGTTGTCTCGCCATCCTTTTCGACGATCTCAACGCTGCCGGTGGTTGGTGCGCCAACGCTCGAAAGTTTATAACTGGCAGCCATGCCCATCGCAGGTTGCATCGTTTCAGATTTCATTGACTGGTCTTTCATGGTCTGTGCGTTGGCGTTGAACGCGGCGAAGGCGAGGGTTGTAGCGAACAATGCGGCGGTAACAACTTTTTGGATGTTCATGGTGGTTCTCCTGTTGATTCGGAATCTCGAGTGCTCTTCTAAGGGTTCATGGCTCGAGTGAGACTGGGCAAGGCGAACGAACGCGGCACGGATTTGGAAAATCAAGCGGGGTGCTTGAAGGACGTTTGGTGCCTACTGTTTTGCGCTTACTGTTTTGGCTCGAGCGTGAAGTTGACTTTGACGTCAACCTTCGGATCAGCCCCTGGAATCTCGATTTTGTGATCGGCCAGCGTGACATCGAATGTGGTGCTGACGTTGATACGCTTGCCCTCGAGTTTCAAGCTGATTGGAGCGCTCAGTGGTCGGCTGATGCCGTTGAGGTCAAACTGTCCGACGGCGATGCCTTTGCCTTCCTTGCCTGCTTCGAGGCTGGTGATGCCAGTGATGCTCTTCAGGGTGAAGACCGCGTTCGGGTGTTTGTCTGCCCCGATGTAGCCTCGAGCGTGTTCGTCGCGCAGGCCAATGCCGGTGTCGAGCTTGGCGAGGTTGACGAGGACTTTGCCGTTGGTTTTGCTCAAGTTTTTGGGGTCAAAGTTGAGGTTGGCACTGACGGCGTTGATTTTGCCTGGAACGGGGATCAGGGTGACTCGGAAGTTGAATTCTGCGCTGGCGGTTGGTGTGTTGATGATGCTGTAGTTCTGGTTGGCGGCGAGGGCGGTGATACTCAGGGTGGTGATGCTCAGTGCAGTGGTCAGGATGGTGCTGGCGAGCAGGGTGGTCAGGGTCGGACGTTTGGGCTGGCTGCTTGGGTTGTTCATGGTTCCTCCTGTGATTCAGCTAGTTAACTGACTGAGATACGGGAGGGTCCGAGGAATGGTTCAATCGTCAAAACGTGTCTAAACTGAAGTCTAAAACTCGAGGGCCAAACCCCCAACCGAGGCGCTATTTTAAGGATTTCAAGAACCTGGATCTCTTCCTCGAGAAGTACGCCGATCCGAAATGATGCTCGAGCGTGCCGAGATTTAAGTTCTCGTTACAGTTATTGTCGTGTTTGAACTGAGGTTAGATCAGCGACCTGACCAATCCCTGACACAAATTTTGGCATTTTAATGCACAATGAAATTAACAATCATGACTCTTCCTGAACCCCACGCCGAATCCGAACCGGTGTCTGTTTCGCTGTCCCGAGAACGCTCGTGGTTGAGCTTCAACCGTCGCGTGCTGGCCCAAGCGATGCGTCAGGATTTCCCGTTGCTCGAGCGGTTGCGGTTTATTGCCATCTTTGCGAACAACCTCGATGAATTCTTTACCGCCCGCGTTCAACCGCTGCGTGTGTTGGCCCGAAAGACCAGCGACGGCGGCGAGCACAACGAGTACCTGCATTTGCTGATGCTCGCCCGTGAGGATTTGCTCGAGGCGCACCGTTCGATGTCGCGCCTGCTCGGGGATTTGCAGTCCGAAAAAATCGTGCTGCTCGAGCCTGCGGATTTGCGGGCCGATGAGGTCGCGTATTTCGGCGCGTTCCTGGCCGAACGGGTCGCACCATTGACCGATGTGATCCCGTGGAACGGTTTGGGCGATCTGAGCAGTCGCGCCCTATACCTGGCCGCCGGATGCGAACGGCTCGAGTATTTGGTGCGTGTGCCCGAAGGCATTCCCAGAATCCTGGCGATTCCTGGTCGCAACGGTCGATTCGTGCGCCTCGAGTCGTTGATGATTTCACGCACCGATTTGCTCCTGCCCGAAGCCCTGCCCGCTTTCGCCATGCGCTTGACGCGGGGCGCGAACATCGAACTGCGTGGCGCTCAGGATTGGGACGATTTGGCGCACGCGCTCGAGTCGCGCATCGATGGGATTCCGGTGCGGCTCGAGGTGGAGCACGGGTTTCCGTGGTGGGAATTGATTCGCAACACCCTGAATTTGTGGAGCGCCGAAGTCTTCGAGTTGCCCGCGCCGCTCGATCTGCGTTGCCTTGATTTGCTCGCCAACCTCGAACGGCCAGCGTTGCGATTTTCGCCGGTTGCGCCGCGCAGCAATCCGACGTTTGCGCAAAATCCATTCACCATCCTCGAGCGTGAAGATCTCGGGTTGTACCATCCGCTCGACGGGTTCGAGGCGGTCCAACAATTCGTGCAGGCCGCCGCCAACGATGCCGATGTGGATCGCATCCGGGCGACGTTCTACCGCCTTGGGGACCGCAACGCGATTGCCGATGGCCTGATCGCCACCGCCCGAGCTGGAAAGGATGTCGCGGTCTTTCTCGAGGGTCGGGCACGGTTCGATGAACTCGCCAACCTCGACTGGAAGTTGCGCCTCTCCGATGCGGGCGTGCGCGTGCTGCCGTACCCGTCGGACCTGAAAGTGCACGCCAAAGCCCTGTACGTGCGTCGCGCCGGGCGGGGCTTCGTGCATTTGGCGACCGGAAATTACAACCCGGTCACGGCGCGGCTATACACCGACCTAAGCGTCTTCACCGCTGACGAAACGATCACGACTGATGCCGCCGAATTTTTTTCTGCGCTCGAGGCGCAACGCCCGCCGGACAAATTGCGGTTGATGCGTGTCGGCCTGTTCGCCCGTGATGCCATGATCGAACGCATCGATG
>JAYURE010000531.1:0-1553 GCA_043756345.1 Deinococcales bacterium
CTACCCCCGTCTTGCCCCAACACCGGCACCTAGCGGGCCTGGGGCGCTACTTCGCAGGGGGTGACTTTTGGAGCTTGTCCCATTCTGCGGCTGCACCCGTACAAAGCTCAGGCGATGTCAGTGCGAAGCATGATGTGTATCTTGGAGAAGATCAAGAAAAGGAGTATCTCGAACAGTTTGAAAGTTTTGTTGCAAAAACGCTCGAGCATCGTGAAAACGAGTAGTCTCGAAAATCAAAGTCACGCTTTTTTGAGATCCTGCTCGAGTGCGTCACTGGCAAGTTTTCCCGAAAGCATCACCAACGGCAAGCCACCACCGGGATGCGCACTGCCCGAGGCCAAGTACAATCCTTGAACTTTTCTGGCCCGGTTTTTGGGTCGTAAAAATGCGCTCGAGATCGTGTTGGAACTCGAGCCGTAAATCCCGCCGCGATGTGTGTTGTATCGGCCTTCAAGGTCGGCGGGCGTCATGATGTGTTGGACTTTGATGCGGTCACGAATGTCGAAGCCTCGAGCGGCCAGCGATTGCAGGATCAATTGCGCGTAAGGTTCGGATTCCCTGGCCCAATCGGTGCGTCCGGTCGGTGGTGCATTGACCAGCACGAACCAGTTCTCCATGCCTGTCGGGGCTTGGCTGGCATCGGTTTTGCTCGAGATGCAGACGTAAATCGTTGGGTTCTCGGCGGGCCTTCCATCCTCGAAAATGCGTTTGAACTCCAGCGGGTAATCGCTTGAAAAGAAAATGTTGTGATGCTCGAGTCCCGGCGTGATTCCTTCAACGCCAAGCATGATCACAAACCCGGACAGGCTCGGTTCGAGTTTGTTTTTGCGGTCATCCAAGCCCGGTTCGAGCAGGTTCTCGTAAAGGTGCGCGGCATCGGCATTGCAAACAATCGCGTCCGCCTGCAAGATTCGATCATCCTCGAGTTGCACGCCACTGACCTCAATTTCACGGCGGTCCGGCATGATCGGCGGGGTAAAATCCTCGGTCAAGATTTTTTTGACGCAGGAGTTGTACTGAAATTTCACGCCGAGCTTGTGGGCGATCTTCTCGAGCGCGTTCGCCAGCGCGTACAGCCCGCCTTTGATGTACCAGGCACCGAAGGCATATTCGGAATACAGCACCGTTGAGAGCGTGCCTGGGGCTTTGTACGGGCTCGAGCCGGTGTATGTCGCGTATCGGCCCACGAATTGCCGCAGGCGTTTGTCACGAAAAAATCGGCGGGCCAATCCATCCAAGGTCGGCCATGGCGCGAGGGCGCTCAGGTCCGCCCAGGGAACGCCGCCGCGCACGAAATCGAACGGGGAATTGATTGTGCTTTCCAAAAACGCTTTGCGTGATCCCCGCCAGGCTCGGGCGGCATGACCAAAAAAGGCCATGAAATCGTCACCGGAACCCGGACTGAATTGCTCGAGGTTGCGCATCATGGTTGGCAGGTCGGCGCTGGCATCGAAGCCGCTGCCGTCCGGGTAGTGGTACTTGCAGACCGGTTCGAGGCGCACGAGTTCGAGGTGGTCTTGCAGGCGTTCCCCGGCGGCGGCGAACAGGTCTTC
>JAYURE010000532.1:0-4185 GCA_043756345.1 Deinococcales bacterium
TGATGGCTTATAAGAGCGTGATTGAGTCGGCGAAGTTATCCGGTTCGAGTGGATTTGATGCGCTGGCGGCAGCTTACGCGCAACGCTAATCAAGTACCATTCCGCCGGAATGCAAACTGAGGTGACGAGGACAGCCCTCTAGTCGCGGCACAATCTCGAGCAAAACTTCGAGCAGGGTTGATGGACCGACCACTGACTCGAGCGCATCACGGTAAAACCGAACATCGGCGGGCGTGCCGTAATGCGAAAGCACTTTGGTCATTTCGCCGACCACCTCGAGCGACCATCCCAAAGCTTTTGCCGCATCCCTGACTGCGCCGCGTAAACCGAAGGTGTTGATGTTGGCGGTCATGGCGGTGTGACTGGCGAAGCGTTCCGTGATCCATTCGATCACTTCTTGGCGACGTGACGATGCGAAATCGACATCGATGTCTGGTGTGCCTTGCCTGCCGTAATGCAGGAATCGTTCGAAGACCAACCGATGCTTGAGTGGGTCAGCGTGTGAAATTTCGAGCAGGTACGAAACGATGCTCGAGGCGGCACTGCCACGACCGGAACAACGAATCCCTTGAGATTTGGCGAACTGCACGACTTCAGCCACTGTCAAGAAGAATTCACTCAGGCCGAGATCCCCGATGACTTGCAGTTCTCGCTCGAGTTGGGCGAGGGCCGGTTTGATCTTGGCGGTTTCATAGCGTCGCCTCAGTCCGACGCGACACAACCGCTCGAGGTATGAATCTCCAGTTTCACCGATTGGAATGATGGCATTCGGCGGCGTGATCGCCTCGCGCAGCAAATCAACACTGCATTCTCGGGCGATCTCGAGGGTGTTGGCGAAGGCGCTCGGCTCGAAAATCAATTCTCGCAATTCAGATTCGGATTTCAAGTACGCCTCGTCATTGATGGGTCGCTCGAGGTGATCGTCATGCACGGTGATGCCGAGACGCACGCAGGTTAATAAATCGTACACGGGCAGGTCGGCTCGAGTCGCGTAACGCACATCACTGCTGGCGATCATCGGCAATCCGGCAACCCGAGCGAGATTGATCAATCGGCCAACTATTCGCGCATCACCCGGATGACGGTGGCTCGAGACCTCCACAAAGACTCGCTTGGGCATGATGCCATTCAAGCGTTTCAACCACTCGAGCGCCGAATGACTTTCTTGTGATTCGAGTCTCGAGCGCAGGAAGGAATCACGGCCTCCAGTCAACAAAAACAAATCGGTGTGATCATCCTCGAGATCGGAAATAGAAACGAACGAATCCACTTTTGCGATGCGACGCTGATCGGCTCGAGACAGCAATCGGCACAAGGTTGCGTAACCCGCGTTGCTGGCACACAAGAGGACAATCGAATGATTCTCGAGCATGATCTCGGCTCCAATGATCGGTTTGATCCCAACGGCTCGAGCGGCTTGCTGAAAGCGCACGCAACCAGCAACCGTCATGTAATCGGTCAACGCCAATGCAGATTGCGAATTCGCAATGGCCGCCTGCACCAAGGCATCAGGACTCGAGGCTCCACGCTGGAACGAGAACCAGGATCGGGCATGCAGGTGAATGAAACTCATGCCTGTCCCTGGGCTGGTGCTACACTTTGGGGCATGACTGTTGCCCACGACGACCTAGCGACAACCTTGCTCGAGGAATTAGACACCCTGGCTGCCGAGTCCTCCGAGGATGCCATCCGTGAATTGTTGCAAAAGGGAATCAGCATCTTCTACCTCGAAAATGCCCAAGATGTACGCGAAGACCCGGATGGGTCCAGGTTCGCAATTGAATACGTCCCTGGCGTGAGCGGCGAGTACCGTATCCTCTGCGCCCTACCCGAACGCGAGTGAAGCCCCGATTGTTGATTGTTGCCGGAGCAAACGGTGCCGGGAAAAGCACCTTGACGGCACGCCTGCGTACACGGTTCGGTGATCGGCTCGGAAGGGTGCTCGACCCGGACGCGGTGGCGCGAAGCTTGAACCCGGACGATCCGAGCAAGGCATCTATTTCGGCGGCCCGCACGGTTTTGCAGGCCCTTCAAGATGGCCTCGAGCGGCGCGAACGGCTGGTGTACGAAACCACGATGTCGGATCGGAATCGGCATTTGGAATTGATTGCGCAGGCCAAGGCTCGAGGCTTTGAGGTGTGGCTGTTGTACGTCGGTTTGGGAGCGTTGGAACGTCACGTTCAGCGTGTTCGCGTGCGGGCTCAGTCCGGTGGGCATGACGTGCCCGGTGCGGACGTTGAACGGCGATACCATCGCAGTTTGGCGAACCTGCCCGCTGTGGTCGCACTGGCAGATCGGGTGTTGATTTATGACAATGCTGGACGCAACATGCGCCGTGTGGTTTCGATCAAGGCTGGAGCGATCAGGCGCGAGGCCAGTCCGGGTTGGTGGACACTTGCGCTGAACCCAACACTGGATCCGCTCGAGCCTTGACCAATGAAACCCTGACCACTGTGGCCCTGACCAATCGGGCATTGCCTGATGGTGGGAAATATGGGACCGAAAAAAACCAACGATGAAATTCAGTCGAACCACCCGGCCACGAACCAACCCGGATCGATCCCGTGACGCAAGAAGACTTGAATCTCGCCGCGTTGCGTGCCGAGCAGATGGTACTCACGGCGTTCACCCTCGAGTCCCGTTTCTCGCCACCAGCCGGAACGGTAAACCCAAACCTCGAGTGTGGTTTGTACCGTCCAAGTTCGGTCACGCCAGCGCACGGTGGTCACTCGGGTTTGGGCTCCGAGGCGTTGATTGCCGGTACGCTCTAGCAGCGATCCAGGCCCGTTAGGTGCTGGTTTTGGATCAAGAAGCACGAGGCATTTCTCGGGCGTGTGTAAAAGTTTCATTTCTTTCCTTTACGTTGATGTTGTTTGCCAGGTTGTTGTGAGGCTCGGACATTTTCTTCTCCAGTCAATGGCATAAAGCGAAAGCGTTGTTCGGGCAGCATCGCCTGCGGACGGTGAAGCTCAAGTTTGCCAATCTGATCTGGAAAACGGTGGTGAACTTTGCGCACGGCCTCACGCACATCGGCCCGCTCGAGGATGGCGAAGAGTGAATCTTGTTTCGGTTTGGGACGCAGCAAATCCCCGAGAACAACGCGGACGGTAAGCACCTCAAGTCCGGGTTGCAAGGCGATCTGCAATGCCTGGTGTGCGGTGGTTCGGATCGTCTTCTCATCGCGGGTGAAATCCTTCAGGATGCGCTGGGCACTCGAGAATCCGAATGCGGTGTTGACACCGACCGTGACGCTCCCGGCGAGTCGATCCGTCAGGTTGAAACCCGAACCGAGTTGGGCCACAGCCTGATGGACGGCGAGTCCAAATCCAGGCATCCACTCGCACGGCTCGAGTGCTGGAACTTCAAACTCAAATTGCGCACTCAGTTCTGCGGGAGGCGCGTACACAGTAACTGGTCTGGTATCGAGTCCTGTCGCCAGCGACCAGAGTTTCGCGGCAACCTCACCGAATTGCGCGGCGAGTTGTTTGAGGGTGACTCGGGCTTTGATTTCGCCGAGGGTTCGCAATCCGAAAAGCTCGAGGCGTTCAATTACCTCGAGTGGAATGCCAGTACCTCGCAAAAGGTAGACCGGGACTTGCTCGAGAAATGTTGTTTCATCACCTACGGCTCGAGCATGACCATCATTGGTGGCAAGCGCTGCGAGAACCGCTGTCCCTCGAGACCCAGCCAGTCCAACCCTAACCTGTTGCCCAGCGCCCAACGCTTCGGCCTCGAGCGGTGTGATTCCACCGAGCAACAGCAAACCCTGACGGACTGGCTCTAGGTAAGGCGTGAGTTGGTAGGCGCTCGAGATGGCCATGTCCCAGGCGGCTTTGACGAGCGCCGGTTCAAATGGGACGAACGCGGCCTCCGGGCATAAGCCTCTGGCCTTCCCAACCGGCTCGAGAACTCGCACGCCAGATTTACGAGCGAGCGCGTTCGCACCAACAACTCGAGGACCTTCGATAACGATCACGGCGCGACCCGCCAAGTTTGGATCGAGGCGTTGGGCCGCCCAACTTGCAGGATCGGCCAGCCACAACGCAGCAATGCTTCTTGATCCAAAACCAGCACCTTGCGGGCTCGGATCGCTCGAGCCTGGTCTTGCCGTGACGGGCAAGACCAATTGATAGTTTGGCTCGAGGTGTTGTGTGGGCATGAAAACACCAACTCGGCCTCACTCAG
>JAYURE010000533.1:0-1549 GCA_043756345.1 Deinococcales bacterium
TAGCCTCCACCACAGAATCCCTGCCAAACTGAACGTCAATGTCATCAACAAAAGCACTTGCCAGCGTGGAGTCACGCCCTTCATACGCATGCCTCTTACAGTTGCTTTAAGACCGCATCCGTGAACTCTCGAGTCCCCGCAGTACCACCCAAATCCCTTGTCGGATTTGAAAACAACGCCTTCTTGACCGCGCTCGAGATTTTTTCGGCGACATCAAGGCGTTTGAAGCTGTACTCGAGCATCATCGCGGCGGACAGGATTGTCGCGGCAGGATTGGCGATCCCTTTTCCGGCGATGTCTGGGGCGCTACCGTGAATCGGTTCGTACAATCCCGGACCATCGCCGAGGCTGGCGCTGGGCAGCAACCCAAGCGAACCTGGAAGCACGCTGGCGAGGTCCGAAAGGAAATCGCCGAACAGATTTTCGGTGACGATCACGTCGTAGCGGTTCGGGTCTTTGACCAGCAGCATGGCGCAACTGTCGGCGTACTCGTGGGTCAGAGTCACATCTGGGAATTCCGTGTCATGCACCTGTTGCACGACGGCACGCCAGAATTCGGAAACTTCCATGACGTTGGCTTTATCGACGCTGCACACCATGTTGCGGCGACCTCGAGCGGCCTGGAATGCCCAACGAGCGGCCCGGGCAACTTCGTGCGTGCTGTAACGAATCGTGTTGAACGCTTGGTCTTCCTCGAGGCCGCGTGGTTCACCGAAGTACGCGCCGCCCAGAAGCTCACGCAGGATCATGATGTCCACACCTTTGGCGATCTCGGGCTTTAACGGTGAGAGGTGCTCGAGGCCTTCGTAAACGATGCTGGGACGCAAGTTGGCGTAGACACCCAAACCTTTGCGCAATTTCAGAATGCCGGACTCTGGGCGCAAATGACGCGGCACGTTGACGACCTTGCCGGGATCTCCGCCCGCCGAGCCCATCAGCACCGCATCGGCTTTCTGCGCGGCGGCCAGCGTCTCGTCCGAAAGCGGCACGCCGTAAGCATCAATGCCCGCCAAACCAAAGGCGAAGCTTTCGTATTCAAAATCCGGGGCGACCTTGCGCAACACCTCGAGCGCACTGTCAATCACTTCGGGGCCAATGTAATCTCCGGGCAACACAACAACTTTCGGCATGAATCCTCCAAGGAAAGGTCTCGAGGTGATACGAGACTGAACACGCTATCTTGACATGAAGGGCGAGAAAAAGAGAAAAGATCAAAGAGAAAAGGAACAACCAAATCAAAATCTCGAGTTTTGGCTTTTACTTTGATCTTTCTTGCTCACAAGACAGCATCTAGAGCGCATTTGAATCAGTCTAGAGGCTGTCTGAAGTCGTGCTAAACGGCATTTTCGTGACTCAGAGATCAAGAACGTTGTCCTAAACGCAAACCCCATCACGCGATGTACGATCCGTAGAGCTTCTCGAGTTCGATTCTCGAGTTCACTGGCCCAGAGAATAGTGATTTTCCGATACCCAATCATCGATTTTTGCGTGCAGGACAACTTAAGACAGCTTCTAAAGTCGAAGAGTTTTTTGCTTCGAACTCGACAAA
>JAYURE010000534.1:0-1547 GCA_043756345.1 Deinococcales bacterium
CGGTTTAACCATTGATCGGAGCCCCCCATGAACTTAAATCGCCGCTCAATCGTTGCTGTATTTTTTCTCGGCATGTTCATCGCTGCCTGTAACACCTCGAGTCCATCTGAACCGGGCTCTGCTGAACTGACCACCAATGTGTCAGTTGATCAGGGAGCAGTTGATCAGGGAGCAGTTGATCAGGGAATTGCCGAAGGCTCACTTTCGGCCCGAGTGCTGATGTCTGGGGTGATGTACTCGATCAGCAACCTCTGCAATAGTAAGCGCCTGGATGTTCAACGCAACGCCGCAGTTGGCGCGGTTCCCAATGCCCAAATTCGGACTGCCGACATTGGCCTCGGGCAACGTTGGAAGCTGATGTATGACGCCCCCGGTTACTTCACGGTCGAATCGCAAATCAACAAACAGGTGCTATCAATTGGTCGCGGCCTCAAAAACGATGGCGCGAATGCCGTGACATCTCCGAAAGGCAACCCAACCAAACTCGAGCAGCAATGGCAGATTTTCACCACGCCTAGCGGCGTCTCGAGAATGGTGGCACGACACAGCGGTAAAGTCTTGCAGGTGCGAGGCTCTTCGAGCCTGGATGGTGCTCAGGTTGAACAGGGCACAGATACAGGTAAATGCAATCAGCGTTGGAAACTCGTGGCAATTCCAGTCACGCCACCCGCACCGACAGCCTTACGCTTGCTCTACTCGCCAGAAACGGGTGGATTGGTCAAATACGATTCTCGAGCAGAAACGTTTGCGCGAAACTCGAGCATCATCAATCAATTGCCCGGTAACGCGATTTACTTGACCACTCCGGGAACGTATTCGCTGTACGGCGCACCCAGAGATGAGGCTGGTGTTCCGTACTCGTGCTTGACCTTCGCAGAATTGCCCAATGGCGATCCTGAAGACCTCAACCCGACCACCGATGCGAGTGGTCAAAAGTGTGTTCGTTGGCCGTACTCGAAATCAGTTTGGAAAGCGTTTCTCGCGCCGCTTAAAACCGCCAATCCTCCGATCAAGAAACGCATTGTGGTTGGAACGGAATTGCAAGATTTCTTTGAGTACCCGGCACTCCTGACCGACACAACCCGTTGGAATCAGGTCATCATTAACATTCAGCATTTTCTGGCGGCCATGAAAGAAACCGATCCGACATACATCTGGGCAAACGACAACGAACCGTATGGGCGTGCGGCACTGACCGATTACTCGAAGGAGTTTTTCCGAACCTTCGGCTCGAGTTTTTACCCGAGCATTCCTCAGAACGAGATTCGGGCACGCTTGACGGTGCTGGCCAAATCCTGGGGCACCAAGATTGGACAAGCGATTGCCAGCAACGCACCGAACATCACGGTGCTGACCTTGCATGGACCTTACGAGGGCATCATGCAATTTGATGTTGACATCAATGATCCAACTTCGATCACTGCGCCAATCATGAAAGCCATCGCTGGCACGCAGCTTTACCCGGAAACCAACGAGTTGGCGGCCTGGATGTTCTCCGGCATGATCGAGGCGAGCCCAACCGCCAATCACGTGGATGGTGGCGAACT
>JAYURE010000535.1:0-4177 GCA_043756345.1 Deinococcales bacterium
TGGGCAGGCGATAAATGTGCGTGTCTCGAATCGGAAACCTTGAGATGGTCGTCAATTCGTATTCGTGCTGAATCGAATAGGTTGGGAATGCCGCACGCAAATCGTTCAGCAAGCCATTCACGTCTCGAGATTCTTGCAACACCGCAATGTCTGGATTCAATCGTTTGAGTGTGGCGATGGCACGGTTGTCTTGATGCAAGTTGTACGTCACAAAACGCAATCTTGGTTCGCTCGAGCTTGGTCTTGATGCGGGAATGTTGAAACCCATGTACGTCAGCAGAAATCCAGCCATGATGATCAGGTTCGCAACAATCTCGAGTATGGCGCGTCGTCGGATTGCCCAGATCAACAGCAGCACGCTTGGAATGCCGTAAAGGTGTTGCGGAATGTACGCCAGAATCGTGGCGAGCCAATGGTGCTCGCCGTAGCGCTCCGTCCAGAACCATAAAACAATCAAGGCCAATCCATTGAGAATAAAGATTGGCCAGAAGGAAATCGAACGCGACATGCTCGAGGATTTCACAGCTTGATGAATATGCTTCTCACACCAAACTCGAGATTGGTCCCAGCCCAATGATTGAAAGCGAATCGAATGGTTTTGTCTCGAGGACCGCTTGCACTTCGGCCAGTGTGATGCCTTGCACGAGGTCCACGCTTTCTTGCAAACTGCGGTACGTTTGCGATTCCAAATACTCCATGCCGAGCGCGAACAACCTCGAGTATGGCGTTTCGGCCCGCATGACCATGGCGACGGCGACTTTGCGTTTGGCGCGATCCAGTTCGGCTTGTGCGATGCCGTTGGTTTGCACGTCTTGCAATACGCCTCGGTAAATCTCGAGCACCTCTTGGGCGCGTTCTGGATCGGCACTGATGTACCCGTCAAAATGTCCGATGCCACCCTCAGCGTTGTGATCCAAGCTGGCACTGTCGGCCAAGCCTTGATCGACCAGCGCCCAGTACAATCTCGAGTTTTCACCGTCACCGACGATCATGCCGAGCACTCCAGCGGCGTAACGCAACGGGTCAGTGCTGGCGAATCCTGGGCACATCATGGCGATGTGCGCACGGTTGAATTTTTGTGTCTCGAGCACGCGCACGGTTGGCGTGGGTTTCAGGCCGGGATGTTCGCGTCCGGTTTTGGCGGGCGTCCAAGTTTTGGTTAGCGCACGAATCTGCTCGAGTGTCGTGTCCCAATCGTAATTGCCGCTGACCCCAAGCGTGATGTTGTTCGGTGCGTATCGTCGCTCGAAATACTCGAGCATGGAGTCCCGGCTCAAATCCCGAATGCTTTCACTGGTGCCCAGCACGCTCTGTCCGAGCGGGTGCGAGCCGAAATACTGTGGCCGCAACTCGTCGAACAGCGCAAATTCGGGCCGGTCTTTGTACATCTCGATTTCTTCGAGGATCACATTTTTTTCAACGTCGAAATCTTCATTGCGCAACGCGGGCCGCATCATCGTGGTCAGCAATTTCAGCAACCGTTCCTGGTATTCGGGCATGACCGCACCGTGATACGCGGTCACTTCTTCGCTGGTAAAGGCGTTGTACTTCGCGCCCATCGCGTCAAATTCGTTGTTGATCTCGAGTGCCGAAATCGTGTCCGAACCTTTGAACAACATGTGCTCGAGGAAATGACTTACGCCAGAAACTTCGAGCGTTTCGTCGCGGGAACCGGTGTTGACGAAGTACCCAATCGCCACACTTTTGGCGTCGTTGTTGCGTTCACCGATCACGGTCAGGCCGTTCTCGAGGGTGGTTTTTTGGAATTCCATGGCGGGCTCCTTCGGGAAAAACATAAAAGGTCAAAGGTAAAAGGTCAAATAACAGCGTGATTTGAGGCTCGAGGGATTGGTTTTACTTTTCCCTTTGACCTTTAAGCTTTCACCTGCTGTTGATCCATCTCTAGTGCTTTTGGTCCGAGCGTCATGATTGCGGGTGCTTGAAACGGGTATTGCGCGAGCCAACGGTTGACACTTTCGAGCGTGACGTTTTGAATGCCTTTTTTGATGTCTTCAAGGTTGCGAATCCGGCCCAGCAGCACTTGATCGCGGGCGAGGCTGCGGGCTCGAGCGCCGCTGGATTCCTCGCTCATGACCAGGCTGGTCAGCAGGCTGACGCGGGACCGTTCGAGTTCGTCAGTGGTCACGCCGAGGCTCATCTTTGTGAATTCCTCGAGCATGACGTCCACGGTTTCTTGGGCGCGGTCGGGCGTGGTTCCGGCGTAAGCGGTCACGTAACCGCCGCCGCGAACCTGTGCGCCGCTGGCGGAGACGCTGTAAACCAGGCCGCGTTTCTCGCGTACCTCCTGCATCAGTCGGCTGGAGAATCCACCGCCTGAGAGAATCCCAAGTGCGAGGCGTGATTCGTACCAACCCCATTGTTCTGGCTCGAGGCTGGCGCTGGCGTCGGGGATCATCATGCCGATTTGTTCTTGGGCGGTGTCTTGCGTGATGTGCTCGTAGGTGCCACCGTGCATGTGTGGCGTGGGATGTTCGGGCGTGCTGCCGGTCCAATCACCAAACAAAGCCGTGATTTTCTCGAGCAATGCTTCCCATTTCAGGCCGCCCGCAACGCCGAGGACGGCTCCCTGTGGCGAGAACCGCTGCGTCCAATCTTCACGCAGGTTCTCGGGCGTTAACGCCTCGAGTCCGGCTTTCGTGCCCAGGCTCGAGCGTCCGTGTGCGCTGGAGAAAAACTTTTCCCGAAGCGCGTAGAACATTTTTTGTGCCGGTGAATCTTCGAGCCCATCCAAATCCTGTCGGGCTAAGTCGCGGCAGGCTTCAAACTCTTCTGGGTTGAGGTGTGGATGGCGAATCACGTTTGCGTAATGCTCGAAGGCCGTGAACAAATCGTTGGCAAGAAGTGCGCCAGAAAAAGTTGTGCCCTCGAGCCCAGCCCCGCCGCCGCGTCGCAAGCCCAGATCATCCAGCGCATCCGAAAGGGAGCGTGAATCCAGTTTGCCCGCGCCCCGGTACAACCAGTCTTCAAGCACGGTGCTCGAGCCGCGCAAGTGCTCGCGTTCATTGATCGCTCCGGCGGGCACAAAAAACTCGAAGCTTGCGCCGGGTTGCCAGGCTTGCGCTTCAAAGACGACGGTCAAGCCGTTTGGGAGTTGATGGGAGTTCACAAAATCGCCTCAAATGTGAGGCGGCATGGTCGTTGAGGGTTGGGTCGCATTCCGCCCTCGAGTGTACCGGTTTGTGACCAGACTTTGGGCCGAAGAGTGCACAATCCACACGCAACCGCCTCGGGCTTGCAAAACCAGATCATTTTTTTCATTTTAACCTCTGACGCATAGGCTCATCTCGAGGGTGCTCGAGCCAGTGCGCTGATTTCGGGTTCACGCTGTTGGAGGCGATGTGCAATTCAATCAATTCATGCTGGCGCTGTCACTGACGGGCCTGATCGCCTGTGGCACTGCACCGATCAAACCTGACCCAAAACCCGATCCGCAACCAGAAATTGGCGCGAGCAGTGAGGTCAGTGGGCAAGTGCTCGATTGGCCACAAGGTCGGGTCGATACGGTTCGAGCGGTCCTCTCGAACGTGGACAACAATTTTGCCAAGTCAGTGATCGCACAGGGCAGCATCGATTCCAAGGGCAAACTCGCGCTCAAGCTGGTCAATGCGCCAGCAGCATCGTTCCTGAAACGCTATGAGATTTGTGGCATTGACACCGAGGCCAACGGCATCGAAACCACCCTGGACGTGGCCGAGAAAGGTCTGGAAGCCGATCCCGACAAACCCGCCGCGATCCTCGGGCACGTCAACGACAACGCACAGGTCTTGCACGTCTTTGTGGACCGCAACCTGGAGGTTGATGGGAAGTGCACCGATGGGCAGATCAGCGCCAAACTCTCCCTGAAAAAAGGCTGGAATGTGGTGCTGGCAAGCTTCACCCAACCTGGCAGTGCAGGAGCGGTGTACTCGAGCGCCACCGGGGTTGCGGGCGTGCCATTTCAGATCAAGCTCAAGCTTGGTGCAAGCTGGGATTGATGTGTGCAGCAACAAAAAAGGCTCGAGGATGTTGGTCCTCGAGCCTTTTTTGTCTGAATGGCTGGAATTACGAGCTTTTTGCGGCGTTCAAACGGTTGATCGCTTTCATCAAACGGCTCTTCTTGCGGGCGGCGGTGCGGTGGTGCAAGCTGCTGCCCTTGGCGGCTTTGTCAATCAGGCTT
>JAYURE010000536.1:0-4171 GCA_043756345.1 Deinococcales bacterium
CACGCGATCAGTGTGTTGCTAACCGGCGAACCGGCCTTCAAGAACGTGATTTGTCTCGGGCATCTGGTCGATGAAAAAGGCCAGAAGATGTCGAAGTCGAAGGGGAATGTGCTCGATCCGATTCTGGCCTTCGACAAGTACGGCGCGGACAGCGTGCGTTGGTACATGTTCACCGCCAGCGAACCGGGCGACACGAAACGGTTCTCGGAACGCCTCGTCGCCGAGGGGCAGCGCGGCTTCATCAACACGCTTTGGAATGTCTACAGTTTCTTCACGTTGTACGCGAACCTCGATAAACCCGATTTGTTGAAAGCCCCCACGCTCGAGTCTCGCCCGGAGATTGACCGATGGCTCGTCTCCAAACTCGAGCAGACGATTCAAACCATGACGGCCTGCCTCGAGTCTTACGATGCACGTGGCGCGGGCAAATCACTCGAGGCGTTGATCGAGGCGCTCTCGAACTGGTACGTGCGCCGCAACCGCAGGCGTTTCTGGACGCAGGATGGTCAGGTCGATCAAGCTGCATACGCAACTCTGTACGAGGCGTTGACGACTTGCGCCAAACTCGCCGCGCCGTTCACACCGTTCTTGGCCGAGGCGTTGTACCAGAACCTTGTGCCTCGGGTCGATGCGAGTGCGCCGGACAGTGTTCACCTTTGCGCGTACCCGGAATTCAACGCCACCCGTTGTGATGCGAAACTCGTGGGCGAAATGGAGGCTGTCCTCAAAGTCGTCGATTTGGGTCGTGCCGCTCGAGGTCAGGCGAATTTGAAACTTCGTCAGCCGCTCGCCAAGGTCATGGTTCGCGCCAGAACACCTGAGGACGCTCGAGCCTTGGAGCGATTCTCCGATCAGATCAGCGAGGAATTGAACGTCAAACTCGTTTCGTTTCTCGAGGAGGGCGCGGAGTTGGTTCAGTACACGCTCAAACCGAATCTGCCGACATTGGGACGCAAGTACGGAAAGAGCATCCCGGCAATCCGTGCGGCGCTGTCTGGCGACAACACAGCCAGCATTGCCAAGGCCGCTCGAGATGGGCAGAATATTCAACTCGAGACTATCGATGGCACTTTTGAACTCGAGCCTGCGGATGTTCTTGTCGATGCGAAATCCCCGGAGGGTTACGCCGCGCTCGAGGCTGACGGATTCTTGGTTGCCTTCGATTCTACGCTTTCACCAGAACTCGAGCGTGAAGGCATCGCCCGCGATTTGGTTCGCGCCATCCAACAGGCCCGCAAAGATGCCGATTTCGAGGTTTCCGATCACATCACCGTGCGTTTGAATCTTGATGGTCAGATGCTCGAGGCCGCCAAAGAGTGGCAGGAATTCATCAAGGGCGAAACCCTGTCCGATGACCTCGAGTTTGCGTTCCCGTCCAGTGGTGATGTGATCGTTCCGCTCGAGGATGGAGGCTCGCTCGGGCTGAAACGCGCCTAAATTGAACGTTTTTCGTAGGGGCGAGCGACCCAAGCGATCCAGGCCCGCTAGGTGCCGCTGTGGGATCAAGAAGCCCGGTAGGTGCTGGTTTGGGGTCAAGAAACTCCATGTTCGCCCTGTTCCCATTTGGCTGAAACGACGTAAGCAATTGGTAAAATGAAATAAACAATTCACAACCTGAATAATCGTGATTAATTTCACTTACTATCGTTCAGATTACCCGACCAAGATTCGCCGACCATCAGCCACAACCTCGAACCTGATGATCAACGGATTCTCAAGCTCAGTCACAAACTCCAAACCCCACTCGATCACCGTCAAATGCGAACGCTCGAGCAATTCGTCCAAACCCATCTGCCAAAGCCTGGATTTCGGCTCGAGCCGGTACGCATCAATGTGCGCCAGCGTGCCTTGTGGTGTTGGGTACTCGTGAATGTACGTGTAGGTCGGACTGGTGACGTCGCCCGTAAAACCCAAGCCTCGAGCCAAGCCTTTGGTGAAGGTCGTTTTGCCAGCGCCCATCACGCCATCCAGGATCAGCACCCGTCCAGGTTCGAGGCTTCGCGCCACAATCTCGGCGAAACCCTCGAGCGCTTGGGCAGAGGAGACAGTGGTCAACGCCATGCCTCGAGTGTACCGTTCATTGACTTTCAATCCCATCGATACGCATCTGGAATACTGAGTTCGTGTCACCTTTGACAAGACGGGATTTTCTGCGAATTGCTAGTCTTTCGGGACTGGGATTTTCGGCGTTGTCTGCAACTGCTCGCGCCCAATTCTCGAGCAATCCGTTTGCGCTCGGCGTTGCCTCTGGCGATCCGAGTTCGGACGGGTTCGTGATTTGGACACGGCTGATCGCGGAACCGCTACAGCCGACTGGAACCGGCATCCCGCTCGGGCCGGTTGTGGTCGATTTTGTGGTTGCTCGAGATGAAAATTTGAAACGGGTGGTTCAAGCCGGACAAGTGTACGCCGTGCTGGAACTCGCGCACAGCGTTCACGTCGAAGTCGAAGGGCTCGAGCCTGACCGCGAGTATTGGTACGCCTTTCGGGTTGGTGATGCGCAAAGTACGGTCGGTCGTTCACGGACATTGCCCGCGATTGGCTCGAGGCCAGACCGTTTACATTTTGCGTTTGCCAGTTGCGCCAATTACACCCACGGGTTTTACACCGCTTACCGCGCATTGGCCGAAGAGGAACTGGATCTCGTGGTTTTTCTTGGGGATTACATTTACGAGGGTGGCTCTGACGCGGCGCTCGAGCGACAAATTAGTGCAAAAGTAATTCGACCTCACACGGGTGGGACCTGTCGCACGCTCGAGGATTACCGGCGGCGATACGCGCTTTACAAATCCGATCCGAACTTGCAACTTGCGCACGCTCGAGCACCGTGGATTGTGACTTGGGACGATCACGAACTCGAGGACAATTACGCGAATGATCTTTCACGGCACGGCATGCCGAAACCAGAGTTGGCGAGGCGGCGTTTGGCGGCGTATCAGGCGTACTACGAGCATCAACCTTTGCGCCTGAGATCCTTGCCTCGAGGTTTGCAAATGCAGTTGTACCGGCGGTTTTCGTATGGCGATCTGGCATCGTTCAACGTGCTCGACACCCGGCAGTTTCGCACGCCTCAACCGTGTGGGGATTTCACACTGCAAATCGGTTGTGTTCCAAACAATCCAAACGAAACCATGCTTGGTCTCGAGCAAGAATCCTGGTTGAAATCGGGTCTCGAGCGTTCCGGGACGCGATGGAATTTCTTGGCGCAGCAGATCATGATGGCCAGGTTTGATCCGCTGGCCGGTCCTGGCGTCGGAATGAACAACGATGCTTGGGATGGCTATCCAATTGCCCGAGAACGGTTGTTCGATTTCCTCGAGTCGGCACGGGTTCCCAACCCAATTGTTTTAACCGGTGACATTCACTCGAGTTTCGTTGCGGATTTGAAACGTGATTTTTTGAATTCCAACTCGAGAACTTTTGCGACAGAATTTGTCGGCACTTCGATCACTTCGATTTTCCCCGAGATAGCCATTGGCTTCGCGCAGGCCGCGATGTCGGACAATCCGCACCTGAAATATTTTGATGCGGTGCATCGCGGTTACAGCCGAGTGCAAGTCACGCGAAACACTTTGCGAACGGATTATCGAATCGTAAATACGCGAGAACCTACCGCTGAGGTTCGTACCGCCTCGAGTTGGATCGTTGTCGATGGTCAACCCGGCGCTCAACGCGCATGAGTCTGCTCTTTTCGGTCGATTGGGATTACTTTTCTGGATCGCTCGAGCATGTTTTCGATTCGCCACTGTGGGGTTCGCCAGATCTCGAGTTTGACCGGCTTGAACGTTGGCGTGAACGGGCGAGAGTTCGTGGTGGCTCGAGCTTTGAGGTGTTACGGAAAGAATTTCCGCTGTATGGAAATCCTCGAGAATTGCTGCGATTCGCTGGAGTTCCAACTTTTGCAGTTTCGAGCCACGATGCCGCCTATGGATTGCTCGAGACTCTCAATTGCTCGAGTGTGATCAATCTTGATTCGCACCATGACCTGTTCAGTTCTAGCGGTGATCCGAAGCGTGTGCGTCCCGGAAATTGGGCTGGCCTAGCCCTCGAGCTTCAGTTGATCGAAACGTATTCCTGCATCTATTCAAGCTGGCACACTGAGGTTCGTGTCAGCGAAGGCTTTGATCTTGAACGAACCTGGTCCGAACTTGGTTCTCGAGCCTGGCGTGAT
>JAYURE010000537.1:0-4168 GCA_043756345.1 Deinococcales bacterium
GAGCAGTGTCGCTCGGGTGCTGATCATGGCGGCATTGATTTCGGCGCTGAGTTCGTCTTGCAGTTTGTTGAAGGCACTTTGAATCTCTTCGGGTTGACGACAGCGTTGGTAGATTTCAGCGACCCGTTTCTCGAAATCCACGCCAGTTTCGATGGCTCCGAGCACTTCGTCACTGACCCCGAAGACGCCCTCGAAGAGTTTGAATTTGTCGTTCAGCAACTCGAACACCCGCTGATCGGCCTCGTTTTTGCGGTTCAAGAAATTCACGACCACGACATCGTGTTTTTGACCGTAACGGTGACAACGGCCAATGCGTTGCTCAATGCGTTGCGGGTTCCAAGGCAAATCGTAATTGACCACCAGAGAACAAAATTGCAGGTTGATGCCTTCTGCACCCGCTTCGGTGGCGATCATGATCTGGCCCCGTTCGCGGAATTCATCAACCAAGGCGCTTCGCATGTCGGCACTTCTCGAGCCGGTGATCCGGTCTGTGTTCTTGTGTTGCTCGAGCCAACGTTTGTAAATCTGACCTGAGGCGGGATCGGTGTTGGTGCCGTTGAACAGCACGATGCCTTCGCCGTAAACGGTGTGCTCGAGCAGACTCAGCAGGTACGCTTGGGTGCGTTTGGATTCGGTAAAGATCAAGGCTTTGCGCCCCGCGCCCAGGGTGGCGGCCTTGTCAAAGGCTTTCTCGAGCACCGTCAGCAGCGCTTTGCCTTTAGCGTTCTGTTTGATCCCGCCCGCCAGGTCACGGAAGCGTTGCAGGTCAGCAATTTCACGTTCGAGCGCCAGACGCTCCGTTTCGCTGAGAACCTTGTCTGGTGGGTCGTCGGTCCACTCCTCGGCGGTTTCATCCAGCGTTTCAAAATCCTCATCGAGTTCCTCAGCCAGGTCTGGCACGGCTTGCCGGTCGAGGCGTTTTTGTAACCGCGCCCGCATCGTCTCGAGTGCCCCGGCAATCGCAAAGGTGCTCGAGGCGAGGAGCTTACGCAGCACCAAGGTCAAGAGCGAACGTTGCGAGTTCGGCAGGGCAACCAGGCTATCTCGGGCCAGGTATTCGGTGACGAGATCGTAAAGCGCCACCTCATCATCGTGCGGCGTGAACTCCTCGAGCAAGGCGTTTCGTTTGGTGTACTTGATGTATTGCAGCACCTCTTTGCGTAAGGTACGGTGACAGATGGCACTCAGGCGTTGACGCAATTGCTCGAATCGGGTGGTATCGTTGGGGTTTCCGTACTGTTCGCGGAAACTGCTGACATCACCAAAGACGCGATCATCGACAATGCTGACCAACCCGTACAACTCGAGCAAACTGTTCTGTAACGGCGTGGCAGTCAAGAGAATTTTGGGTACACCCTCGAGCGCATTTTTCAGGGTGTTGCCAATCACGTTCGATGATTTGTAAACGTTGCGCAAACGGTGCGCCTCATCCATCACCACGAGATCCCAAGGGGTGCGGCGCAACTCGAGGGCTTTGGCACTGGCGAACTGGTACGAAACGATCAGCACGGCGGGAGATTTAAACGGCGTGTCATTCTGGGCTTTGATGGCGGCGTTATACGATTTCGTCTCGAGAATCTCGCACGGCAAGAAGAACTTCTCGGACAACTCTTGAAACCATTGCTTGCGTAAGTTTGCTGGGGCGATCACCAGAATGCGGCGTTTGCGTTCCGCCCAGCGTTGCGAGATCACCAGGCCCGCCTCGATGGTTTTGCCCAACCCGACCTCATCGGCCAGAATCGCACCTTTGGAGAGCGGTGACTGAAATGCGAAAAGCGCCGCCTCCACCTGATGCGGGTTCAAATCCACTTGAGCGTCCAGCAAAGCTCCAACAAACTTCTCGAGGTCATCTGAGGCGTGTCGTCGTGTCAATTCGTGTGCAATCAAAGCTGATTGGTGTGGGGTCAGGGAAGTGGTCATGAGGCTTGAGTCGAACCATACCAGAAGCCTGCTACCACACGGGTCGAATCGTCACTTGATGTTCCAGATTGATGGTTCAGATCAGCGGCTACGCGATTTGAGCGCCCGTCCAAACGCCAACCGCGCCACCATGAACACCCCAACCAGAATGCCCGAGAGCACGTAAGCGTCCAAATCCCCCCTGGCCCGAGCGATGTAGCGCCAAGCGACGGTGAACGCCCCGAGTGCGAACAGGATCGGTGCGAGTGCAATCCCGGATTCCTCGCGGTCCACGCTGCCCTGACCCAACTGTGCGACCTCTCGAGATTTCACCAACGGTTCGGAAGAATGGTATTTGACCAGCCGCTCGAGTTCGCCCGGAATTCCGGCGGCAATGGCAAGTACCCGCTGTTTGTACACGGCTTCATCGTCGGTTTGAATCTGGTGCTCGAGCATCAAGCCTTCCAAAATCGTGTTCGCGTCTCGAGGATTGAACGGCTCGAGTCGGAGTTCTTCAAACACTTTCCAAGCGCGTTTCGTTCCAACTTTGCTCAAGACCTCGAACGGAGCGGCACAGACGAGCGTGCAAACGCGCTCGAGTTCGACCACCCACGGCACGATGGTTGGGGAAATCCCAGTCAGGTCATCGATCACGATCACGGCCCGAGCTTCACGGGCCGCGTACTTCTCGAGCGAATCCGTCAGACTGCGGGCTTTCGTGTCGTTGTTCGGATTGAACTTCATCCAGAGTTTGCGTGTCTCCTAAAGGTCTGTGTACAAGGCATCGTCTGGCAAGAACGTGCAGGCATCCAAAGCTCGAGCATGCCAAAGCCGGTTGAACAAATCGCGCAAGAAATTGGCGAACGGCGCGATCCGCTCGAGTTTGACCACCAACGTTTCAGCCTCGAGAATGCCTGCCGCGTGCTCGAGCAGTGCCGACTTACCAATCCCGCCACGTCCGAGAACCAGCACGCTGCGTTGCTTGCGAACATGCTCGAGCAGGGATTGCGTTTCGATTTCTCGAGCGGTGAAAGCAGGCATCCGCCTCAGGGTAAGGCGTGAGGCTCGAACGCTACAAAGTGCTCATCCCTCGAGCCAAGGCCGAATCCGTTCGATCACCCGCTCGAGCGTCAACTCGGGCGCTCGAATCCCGTTGCGTTTCAGAAAACCCTGCCATTGCGAGATCTTCAACACATTCAACGCGAACTCATCACTGAGGCCCAACGGCAATCCCGTCGGCATCGGCGTGCCACGGCGTTCAAACGTGCGTTCGAGCGCAGTGCGTAGCTCGAGGGGGTTGATCGTAAACGTCTGCGAGATGCTGTACAGGTCGTAATAATCTTTCATGCGCGTGTTCGCCATGCCGAGCTTTGCAATCGCGTGCAGTTTCTCGGCGACACTCGTCACGACCGGGTACGCCCGGATGTTCGGTTGCGATTGTTTCAACAGCGTCGGGTAGAGCAAATCTTCCGGTCCCGGTGTGATCGCATCGCCAAAGCCAACATCAATCTGAATCGGCAGCACCGCCTTGCCCAACCGGGCGGTGAAGCTCACACGCTGCCCGCCGTACTCGAGTTCCTCACGGATTGGAACGCAAGTCAATTCGCTGGTGTCGAAATCCAAACCGTCATCCTCGACCGGAAACGCCGCGCACTCGCGGAAGCAGGCGGCCAGATGCTCGGGATCGCTCGAGCCGAAACCGAGCAAATCTAAATCTTTGGTGGCCCGTCGAAACCCTGGATCGAGCGCGTGCAAGAGCATCGCCCCTTTGAGCACGAAGTTGAGCCGTTGCCCGGACTGTCCGAGCCGGTACAAGAACCGCTCGAGCGCGTAGCGCGTGAACAGCATCCCGGATTCCTCGCCGCGTTCGTGCGCAATCTTGACCAAACGCATGCGAACACTCACCGCCAGGTTCGCGTGGGCATCGCTGCCACTCATGCGCTCAGCACCTCGAGGTACGGCGTGATCACCTTCTGCACCCGGTTCGCTTTCGCCATCCGCCAGAGTTCATCGCTCGAGAATCGCCGTTCAGTAAAGCCTTGCTTGAGCGCCTCGAGTGCCACGTCCAGCCCAATCTTGTGCCGGTACTTGAAGCAGTCCGCCACCGTGCGGGCCGGGTTGCTGATCCGCACTGGCACGCCATCGATCAGCACCGTCTCGAGGCCGAGGTCAAAGTGAGCCGCATCAAAGAAGTGAACGCGAACGCCCTCGAGTTTCGGTTTGTGCGACCGGGCTGGCACGGCGATCCATGTCTCGAACGGCAGTTGCG
>JAYURE010000538.1:0-1540 GCA_043756345.1 Deinococcales bacterium
AGCTCGTGCCAGTCGTTCGGGTCGGGGCTGGCAAAATCCTGTACCCACCGTCCTCACTGGATCTGCTCGTCTCTGGGCAGATTGATCTGTCCGGCGTGACGTCACGGCGGCAGGCCAAACAACGCCGTTAAAGCCACAGCCATCAATAAGGAAATCATATGACTCGAAAACAACAACGAACCCTGAAACGATCAGATGGTGAAGGCACCATCAGTAAACGCAGAGATAAGTCCGGCAAAATTATTGGTTACAAAGGCGCAGTCACAGTTGGTTTTACCCTCCAGGGTAAACCAGATCGGCGTTGGGTCAGTGGCATCACCGAAGCCGACGTGCGCGAAAAAATGGAAACGATCAAAAATGCCCGCAACATTGGCACACTGTCCAACACGGAAGGCATCACCATCGGTGCGTATCTCGAACGTTGGATGGCTTACAAGCAAGCTGATGGTACACGTCTGAAAACAACGTCGCGGTACGAACAAAGCGTGAAACGACAACTGATTCCAGCACTTGGGAAGTACAAACTCGAGAAGCTCCGACCCTTGGATGTCGAAAGTGTACTCGTGAGTATCCGCGAATCAATCAGCGCAAAAGAGGCCCGTCGCGCACGCACGATCCTCTCAATGGCCCTAAATCAAGCGGTACGCTGGCAGATGATTCCACGCAATGTCTGTCAGGCCGTGAAGCCGCCTGTGATTCCACACGAGGAAGAAAAGGAGATTCGCTACTGGACACCTGAAGAAGCAGGCAGGCATCTTAAGGGAGCGATCACCCACCGGCATTACGCCTTGTTTTACGTTGGTTTGATGACGGGGATGCGGGCCTGCGAATTGCTCGGTTTGCGTTGGCAAGATGTGGATTTCAAATCTTGCATTTTGCGGATCGAACAGGATGCAGTCAGCGTTCAAGGCAAGATGATCATCGGTTCAGTGAAAACCCGAGCAAGTCGGCGCACAATCACGATCTCGCCAGACACAGTTGCTGTTTTGCAGCAGCACCTCAAACATCAGGCAATCGAGAAGCACAATGCGCAAGAAGGCTATCGTGATCTCGACCTGGTATTCGCGTCTGAAGTGGGTACGGTCACGGGGTATCACAATTTGCGCAAAGTGTTTTTGCAACTGATCGCCCAAATCAACATCAAGGGCTGGCGAGATGCAGGATTGCTCGAGTCGAGTGAGGCCCGCAAGTATGAAGATTTCAAGGCACTGCTCAAAAAGCGTCCAGAACTTACCAGGACAATCCTGGTCCCAGAAATTGGGTTGCACGGGCTGCGGCACACACATGCTTCGGTTCTGATTCGTCGAGGCATGAATGCCAAGGTGGTCAGTGACCGTCTCGGACACACCAGCGTTGCTTTCACACTCAAAACCTATGCGCACCTGTTTGACGAACAACGACGCGAGGCTGCAATTTCACTCGAGGAATTCCTTGGTTCGGGTGAGATTGCCCCAAATTCAGTGGCTTCCGTGACCATCAATTGAACCAGTTGTGGCACTGTTGTGGCGATTTTGCCAAAACGGGCGTAATCACAGAAATC
>JAYURE010000539.1:0-4156 GCA_043756345.1 Deinococcales bacterium
TCCAGGATGAAATAACTTCCCTGTTCGATTTTGAGAAACCGGGCCGTGATGCGCGTCGTTGCTTTGGAAATCGGGAAGTTATTTCATCCCAAGTCCTTAACGGTTCATTCGTTGATCTCGACTTCGGACCTTGTGACCTACTTTGGTCAAGGTTTCTTAACCTGTTTCAAAGAATTACGAGGAACAATGAGCCCACGAAGCTCAGAGACCAAAACGTGCTTTCTGCGCTGCAACCACCCCCCGGCTCACAGCGTTCGATACAGGTTCCCCCCGTTACAAGATCAGCGTTTCTAGGCAGGGTTGCTAGGTCAGAAAGGTGCCCCCCACCTTTTCGTTGACTTATGTCATGTCTCTTCCCAAAAACCACCACCTCGACTACACTGAACCTTCAACTTCTCGCCCAGCAAGACTCTCACTTCACCTCGAGGTTTCTCCCGTGATCGCCAACCCGGAACCAGCCATCATTCAGCAAAAACGTTTGAGCGTCCCGTTCAACCGTCGCAAGCTGGATTCGCGCTGGACTTTTCGGGTTTTGATCGTCACGCCGCACCAACAGCAAGGAAGCCAACTCGAGCACGCGCTACAAGAGGTTGGCTATCGCACCAGCACCCTCGAGCATGCCGAAAACATTCGCGCTTTCCTACGCCACGAAATTTGTGATGCGCTGATTCTGGATTTGGATCAACTTGAGCCCGGACTGGCCGCCTCGAGCCTGCAAGCATTCCGGGATTTGCGCTTGTCGGGTCTGCAAATCCCAACGATGGTGCTCGGCAATGGTGCGGGACTTGAGCAACGGGTCGCGGCCTTCGATGCGGGCGGCGATGATTACCAAACCAAACCCTGCGCCGATGAGGAAATGCTCGCCCGATTGCGTTCGATTTTGCGCCGCACCAATCCGCATTTGGCCTTGAACCTCGATTGGCGTGGCTTGCACATGAATTGGGCCTCGAGAACCGCCAGCGTCGATGGTCGCAAATTGCCGTTGAACCTCAACGAATTCACCTTTTTTGAGGTGCTGGCCTCGGTGCCGGGACGGGTGATCTCTCTGCATGACTTGCGTTCGCATTTGGACATCAGGGACGGTAGCAACCTGCACGAACTTGTTAATGGCTTGAACGCCAAGCTTGGCATGAGCGTGATTGAAACCGTGGCTGGTGAAGGCTACCGCTTTCCGCCAGGCGAATAAAATTTCAGGCTCGAGATTGAAGCCCGAGTCCAGCGGGAGAACCGTGGGGCTCTTGTCGTGCTCGAGGCAGGCCCATAAAATCCTTTGGATCACGGGCTGAGGATTCGCTCGAGGTCAACCCAGGAGGGTTCATGCCGACATACGTTTACAAAAACTTGAAGACCGGTAAGGTCTTTGAACTCGAACAACGCATCACCGAGGCAGTCTTGAAGACAGATCCGAAAACCGGCCATCCGGTCGAACGGGTGATCCAAGCGGCGGGCATCGTTTTTAAGGGCGGCGGCTTTTACAAAACCGATTCGCGTCCGAGCGAAAAATCGGGAAAGTCAGCGAACAAAGCTGATGCAGCCTCGAGCAAGGCTGGCGATTCTGGCTCGAGTGATTCAAGCTCAAACAGTTCGGGTTCAGAGGCTTCAAGCTCGAGCAGCACAGATTCCAGCAAATCGAGTACTGCTGAAAAACCTGCAAAAGCTGTTTCACCTGCGAAGAGCGTTGCCGCCAAGGATTGACCAAGGATTGATTAACCTTATGCCGGACCGTCACCCTCGAGCTTCAATTCAACTGGCACGAGGGCACGGTGCTCAAACTGGGTTGAAAGCGTGACCAAGCTGCTGGTGCGGCGCACGCCGGGAATCTGTTTGATCTCGTAAATCAATTGCTCGAGCGCGTCTGGGTTTGGCACTCGAACTTTCAGGAGCGTATCGACATCGCCCGCCACGGCATGACATTCCTCGACCTCGGGATGACTGACCAGGTGGGGTGCGATGTCACGGCAATTGACGCCACCATCAAGACGAATTGAGATGAAGGCCACCACCTCGAGTCCGATGGCTTTCGGATCGACGCGAGCGCCGTAACCTTGGATAATCTGGCGTTTCTCAAGGTTTTTGACGCGGTTGTGAACCGTTGCGGCGGACAGCCCGACCCGAGTGCCGATCTCGGCGTAGGTTTGACGGCTGTCGCGTTGCAACTCGACCAGGATGGCGCGATCAATCGAATCCAATTGAACCATATTCGATGATTTTAGCAGAAAGCCAAACGGCGTATTGCAAGATGCCGCAAAACACGGATAGCCTCGAGATAGAATGACGTTCTTGAACCGTTTAGGAAGAGCCATACCAGAAAGAGTCACGCCAGGAACAAACACATGAGCCAAGCCAGTACAACTTTGCAAGCCAACTCGAGCCGCGACCGCTGGTTGGTCTGGGCGGCCCTGTTTTCGTTGTACATTATCTGGGGCAGCACGTACCTGGGCATTCGTTTTGCCGTCGAGACCATCCCGCCGATGCTGATGAACGCCGGACGCTTCACGCTGGCTGGACTGCTGTTGTACGGCTTCCTGCGGGCTCGAGGGGCGCAGAATCCAACGCCACGCCAATTCTGGAACGCTGGCTTGGTTGGCGTTTTTCTGATCTGTGGTGGCAACGGCTTTGTGACCCTCGCGGAGCATTCTGGGGTTCCTAGTGGCATTGCTGCCACCGCCGTCGCCAGCGTCACGATCTGGACTGGACTCTGGAGTGGTCTGTGGGGCCAATGGCCACGCAAACTCGAGTGGCTGGGTGTCGCAGTTGGATTTGTCGGCGTGGTCATTTTGACGCTCGAGGGAAACTTGCGCACGAATCCGATTGGACTGATCGTATTTTGCGCCCCGATCTGCTGGAGTTTCGGTTCGATCCTCTCGAGAAACATTGAGATGCCGCAAGGACTGATGGCAAGCGCGATTCAAATGATCGTTGCGGGCGTCGTCTCGATTCCGATTGGTTTGCTTCTCGGTGAACGCATTACGAGGATGCCCAGCACCTCGAGCCTGCTGGCTGCGGGATACCTGATCACCTTCGGATCGTTGATCGGTTTTAACGCCTACATTTATGTGCTGGGCAAGGTCAGACCGGCGCTTGCCACGAGTTACGCCTACGTCAATCCGGTCGTTGCGTTGTTTCTTGGCGTGGCGATAGGTGGCGAGAAACTGGGCGCGAATGCACTCATTGCGCTGCCGATCATTCTGATGGGCGTCGCCGTGATCGCCTGGGCTCAGAACGCACCGCGAACGCTCAAACAAGAAACAGAGGCAGCATGAACACTCCAGTTTGGTCAAAAGAATCGCTCGAGGCATCCCAAGAACAATCCGGTAAACCGTACCTCGAGTTTTTGCGCGAACCTGCCATCAGCGCTGGGATGTACACCTTGCCTGTCGGAAGCACGGACTTGCAGCAACCGCACACCGAAGATGAGGTTTACGTTGTGCTCGAGGGACGGGGGCAGATACAAATTGGCAATCAGGATTACCCGGTCAAAACGGGCGACACGATTTTCGTGCCAACCCTGAAAGAACACCGTTTTCACAGCATCCTCGAGGAACTGCGCGTGATCGTGGTTTTCGCACCAGCCGAGTACAGCCGGAAGAACGCATGAGTGCTCGAGACGCATTGCAGTTGTTCGGACTGTCTGCGGTTTGGGGCGCATCGTTTATTTTGATTCGTATCGGTGTGGCCGAAATTCCACCAACCTGGTTGGTCATCGGACGCCTGCTGGTTGGATCATTGGTCATCGGTGCTGTGATCATCATCGGCAAACGCCGCCTCGTCCCTCGAGCCTTGATCGGTACCCTGATCGTCGTTGCGTTTTTCAACAACGCAATGCCGTTTTTGTTTTTTGCGATTGCCGGAAAAACCGTGGACTCGAGCCTTTCTGGAATCATCAACGCGACGACCACACTGTTCTCGGCGTTGATTGCGGTCGGATTGCGCGACGCGACCCTGAACTCGAAAAACCTGATGGGTGTCGCACTCGGATTTGTTGGCGTAATCGTTGCCGCAAGTGGCGGCCTGAGTCGCGGTCACGCCAGCCTGATCGGAATTGCGCTCCTGACCGTCGGCAGCTTCGGTTACGCGGTGGCAGGCATCCTCGCCAAACGATCCCTACTGGGACAAGATTCCGTCGGGATTGTCCTCGGACAACTGCTGTTCGCGG
>JAYURE010000540.1:0-4154 GCA_043756345.1 Deinococcales bacterium
AGCACAAAGCCACCATTCTGTACACCGCACCAACCGCGATTCGGGCCTTCATGCGCAGCGGCGACGAACACCCGAAAGCCCACGACCTCTCGAGCCTGCGCTTGCTCGGCAGTGTCGGCGAACCGATCAACCCGGAAGCATGGCTCTGGTATCACCGCGTCATAGGCGGCAGCCGCATTCCGATTGTCGATACCTGGTGGCAAACCGAAACCGGCAGCATCATGATCACGACCCTGCCCGGAGCGCACGATGCAAAACCAGGCAGCGCGGGATTGCCGATGTTCGGCGTGGATGCCGCGATCATGGACAAAGACGGCAATGAACTCGGGCCAGACGAGGGCGGATTCCTGGTCATCAAACAACCCTGGCCGAGCATGTTACGCACCGTCTACGGCGACGACGAACGTTACCGTCGCGCCTACTGGGGCGAGATTCCACACGTCTACTTCGCGGGGGACGGCTCGAGGCGCGACAAAGACGGGTACTTCACGATTGTCGGACGGATCGACGACGTGCTGAATGTTTCCGGGCACCGTTTGGGAACCATGGAAGTTGAGAGCGCCCTGGTGAGCCACCCAGCCGTCGCAGAGGCCGCCGTGGTGGGCAGGCCAGACCCGATCAAAGGTGAAAGCATCGTCGCGTTCGTGACATTGAAGGCAGGCTCGAGCGTGGATGTCAACGATTTGAAAGCGCACGTGACCAAAGAGATCGGCGCGATTGCCCGCCCGGACGAAATCAAATTCACGGATTCACTGCCGAAAACACGATCCGGCAAGATCATGCGCCGCCTGTTAAGGCAAGTGGCAAGCGGGCAGGAGATGAGCGGGGATACGAGCACGCTCGAGGATGTGGGCGTGATCACGAAATTGCGCGAAGTCAGCGGGGACGAGGAATAGAAGATGCCAGACCAACCCTCGAGTCCCCTCAACCTCGAGGGTTTTCCATTGACCATCCGCACACCGCACCTGGAACTGCCCATCATCTTGACCGCAGAACGTGCCCGACACATCGCAGAACAGCACCCGGATCTTTGGTACGCCCGACCAGAACGGCTCGAGGAAGTCCTACAAGATCCCGACTGGATTCAAACCGATGCCCGAGATTCACGCGGCAACAAACGCATCTTTCTGAAAAAATACACATACCTGTCCACGGTGGTTGTCGTGGTTCTCGAGAGCGAGTACGCTTGGATCATTCACGCGAGTCGCATTTCACGGCAACTCAAAGGAGAAATCCTATGGCAACGCGAGGCGTAAAAATTCAATACGACAGCCTGAGTGACGTGCTTTACGTTCACTTCGTTCCGCCATACGCCGAACAATGGATCGACAATCTCGATGACGAAACCACAGCCAGAATGAACCCAATCACCAAAGCAGTTGAAGGGCTCGAGGTTTGGCATTACATGGCCCGAATCGAAGCGGGCGAAGACGTGACCGTACCGGTTGAAGCTGGACAAGTTCGGGTGCTCGCGGCGGCATGAAGCTCGAGGAATTGAAGGCGGCAGCCCGAACCGTGCTTCAAAACAAAACGGGCGGACTGTACGAGCGTGGCGTGCAGGAATGCCTGGTCATGGATGACGAACGCGGACATTACCAGTTGCTCGGCGTGGGTTGGACGGAATCAGATTTACGTCGAGCATTTGATGTGTACATTCACTTGGATGTGCAGCACGGTATGATTTGGGTGCAGGTGGACAACACCGAACCTGGAATAGCGGATGAACTGGTTGAACTTGGGATTCCCAAGAACAAGATTGTGCTGGGATTTCAAGCGCCATACAAACGCAAGTTCACAGAGTTTGCCACCGGAGATGCGGCTTGACTCGAGGATGTGGGTGTGATCACGAAATTGCGCGAAGCCAGCGGGGACGAAGAATAAAGTGGAATTCTTGAGCATCACTACCAAATAGGACGAACATGCAAATTCGGCAGATTGGTGTTGCAGCATTTTTCGTAATCATCGCAGCCAGTGTTTTCGCTACACCTACCGTGGTCGCATTCCGACCCGTTAGCAAACCTGCAACTCGAGCACCATTCAATCCGCAAGAAATCATTGCGCAAACGAGATTGGCGCAACGTTGCGATTCTGAACCAGAAACCCCCATCGCAACCATTCCTACAAATGCAGTCTCGAGACGACTCAATACCCTCATAGACGAAGATCAAAAAGCGCGTTTAGACGAAACGGTTGATCAAAATAGTGCTGAACGCGCCGACCAAACACGCCGACAAGAGGTAATTCAGTACATCCTGCGAAATCAACTAACCACAAATACTGATTTCCACAATGCAGGATTTATCTTTCACCACGGCACGTGCTCCGATTCATTTTTGCTGGCGCATCAACTGGCTGGATACGCCATTGCCTTGAGGGAGGGTTCAACTGGCAACAATAAACAGGCTGCGGATGCTCGCTGGCTGTACGCAGCAGCATATGACCGTTACCTGCGTAGCAATGGTTTGCCGCAACGTTTCGGTACGCAATACCGGTTTGACGGACCAGATTGTCAGTACGTGCTCGAGCCGTTCGATCCAAAAACCACCAATGAGGAACGCACGCTGTATGAGGTGGCAACGTTTGAAGTAGCAGTGGCACTCGCTGATGCCGCAAAATGCCCTTGAGGTTTGAAGCATTGAATGGTCGCTGGCCTGCACTCGAGACAGCAAAGAACGCCCCCAACCTCTTCGCCGTTCCCTTGCTCGCCCCACGCTTGCCCGCCAGAATTTTTGACAACGTGCTCTGCGCCACCACGCTCGCTCGAGTTGCAGGGTCACACCTCGGTCCTGCATCAAACTGGAGAGCGCATCAGGCGTGCTTAGCGTTGCTACCCAAGGGTCGTTCGTGGTTTCCCACTCGAGCATGTACCGGGTGATCAGGTCAATCAATGGTCCGAACGTCGCTTCATCCATCGCGTAGACGTTCGCTGCTTCTTGGAAAACTTCGTTCTGGTGAACCTCGAGTCGTTCTAGTCAACGCTGGGTGTCCAACCTGTTTGAAATTACGAAAATACATTCCTTGCTTTCGATGCGCTACACTTTCCTCAAAGACAATTCTCGAGGGTTGATCACGGGCAACTTTGACGGTGCTCCAAGAACGCAGGATCTTTCGATCAGCGAACCGAGCGAATGATGAATGCCATCGAAACGCATGAACTCACCAAAATCTACGGTCACGGCCGCCAAGGTGTGACCGTGCTGGATCGCCTGACGCTCTCTGTTCCCGAAGGCATCGTCTTCGGTTGCCTTGGCCCAAACGGTGCCGGTAAAACCACGGCAATCCGAATGCTGTGCGGTGTGCTGCGACCCTCGAGCGGATCGGCGATGGTGGCCGGTGTGGGCCTCGAGAATCCTGATGCGGTGAAATCCAGAATCGGTTACGCCAACCAAGGCGCGAGCGTTTATGCTGACTTGAGTGTTGAGGAGAACCTGATCTTCAAAGCCCGCCTGTACCTCGAACCGAAACGGGTGCCCGGAGCCGTCGGGCGTGTGCTCGAGCGTTTGCATTTGACCCCGTTTCGTCAAACGCTCGCGGGTCGTTTGTCTGGCGGTTGGCGACAACGTTTGTGCATCGGCACGGCAATTGTTCATGAACCCAAACTGATTTTTTTGGATGAACCGACCGCTGGGCTCGATCCGGTCGGACGGCGCGAACTGTGGGATGCGATCTACACCCTTTGCGCTGAGGGCACGACGGTTTTTGTGACCACGCATTACATGGACGAGGCCGAACGCTGTCACCAACTGGTGATGATCTCTGGCGGCAAATCCTTGGCGACTGGACGACCGGATGAGTTGCGATCTGCCGTGACAGGTCGATTCTACGAACTCGAGGCCGATGACCTTGGCAGGGCATTGGTCATGGCAAAGGCTTCTATTGATGTGCGCGATGCTTGGATTACCGGTTCGTTCTTGCGCATCTCCGCCGATCAAACGCTCGGGCCTGAAATCCTTGAGCATCTGGGACGCAATGCACGAATGGTTCCGCCAACGCTCGAGGATGTCTTCGTGGCGCTGGCCAAGCAAGCTCCCGATCAGGCTCCCGATAAGCCAGATCAGGCGGTGCAGACATGACGCTCGAGGCTGCCCAATATCACGGGCCGACATTCTGGCAGCGTGTCAGGGCGGTCGCCGAGAAAGAATTCATTCAAGTGC
>JAYURE010000541.1:0-4153 GCA_043756345.1 Deinococcales bacterium
AGCGATCATGGTTGAAATTATCGTGCCCGGTGAACGCTGGGAGGTCGAATTTTTTGCTGATGGTCACACGGAAATTGAGATTTTCGGCCCAAGTTCCGGTGTGATTGACGAGGCGAACCTCGAGCGATTGTGGACGCAATTTTCGGACGCTGACCCAACATGAACGGATCAGTGTGAACGGTCTCGCACCGGTTCGCAGCCGTCGCCCGTGGGTGATGGCAATGCGTTGGGATGACCTGGCGTTCCTGCATTGGCCCGTACCGGTTGCCGCACTCGAGGCACTCATTCCGAACGGTTTGCAACTCGATACATTCGCTGGTCAGGCCTGGCTCGGCATCGTCCCGTTTCGCATGGCTGGCGTCCAGGCTCGAGGTTTACCGGAAATGCCGGGCACGAATGAATTTCTAGAATTGAATGTACGAACGTATGTGACCGATGGTACGCGGCCTGGCGTGTGGTTTTTCAGTTTAGATTGCCAGAATCCGCTCGCGGTACGTGGTGCTCGGGTTGGATTTTCGCTGCCGTACTTCGATGCCAAGATGCGGTCGCTCGAAGCGAATTCCGGTTTTGATTACTCGAGCACACGCACACACCGGGGCGCTGCCGCCGCGACGTTTCGTGCCAAGTACAGCCCATCGTCTGAGGTCGTTCCAACCACGCCTGGCACGCTCGAGCATTGGTTGACCGAACGGTATTGCTTGTACGCCAAACGCCCAACAGGTCAAGTCATTCGTGGCGAGATTCTTCATCAGCCGTGGCCGTTGCAAGCCTGCAAGGTTGAGATCCTCGAGAACACACTTTGCGATTCGCTCGGGTTGAAGTTATCGACCGAACCGACGCTGGCGCATTTCGCCAAACGGCTCGAGGTTCACGCCTGGTTGCCGACTCAGGTCTGAAAAGCAGTGGAAAGTGTAAGGTGAAAAGTAGAAAACCACTACCTCTTTTCACTTTCAACTTTCAACTTTGCACTTTCAACTTTGCACTTTTCACCAGAAACTATGATTCACGTTCGGCAATCTCTTCGCCACGCACCAACCCTCGGGCTTCCGCCTCGGTGACTCGCTCGCCAATGCCGGGCAGGTACAGTTCTTCGTAAACGGATTTGATGATCACCAGAAATGGCACGGCCAGGAATGCGCCCAGCACCCCGAAGAGACCCGAGAAGATCAGCACGCCGACCAGCAACGAGGCCGGATGCAAACTGACGCGACTCGAGAGCAACAGCGGCGAGAGCACGTTGGCGATCAATTGCTGTACGCCAAAAACGATGATGCCAACGATCAGCGCATCGATTGGGCGGGGCGAAAGGCTCGAGAGCACCGGTGGGATCAATCCGAAAAAACCACCGATGACCGGGATGACGTTGGTGATGCCTGCGATCACGGCGAATAAGAAAATATTTTCGACATGCACGCCCGCGAGTGAGGCGATCCACAGGCCGATACCGGTCAGGATGCTTAAAACAAACGAGGTTAAGAGGGTGGCGACCAGCCAACCGCCAAGTTGTGCTCCGATGCGAATCATTGCCCTCGAGACATCGTCACGCAGTTTGGGTGGCACTGCCGAGATTGCGCCGCGCAGCAAGGGTTCGGGTTGGACCAGCACCGTGAAGCCGACAATCAGCAGCAAGGCCCCATTCAGAATCCCGCCGAGCAACCCGGTGGTCGCACCGACCGCTCCAAGCAGCGTTGAGGGCACGCTCGAGAGTAAGCCGCGAAGTTGTCCAGTCAGATCGGTACTCGAGAGACTTTCCGAGGCACTTTTCAGGACCGGGTACTGCCGTGAGGCTTCCGCCAACCAAGTTTGAACTTGCGCCACAATCGCGGGTACGCTGGAAATCAGGCTTGAGATTTGCTCGATCACGGCGGGAACCAGCAGCCACAACAGCAATCCAAATCCGCCAACGACAAAGAACAGGATCGCTCCGGCGGCGATGGCCCTGGGCAGGCGCAGCACGCGATGCGCCCAGATCACGGCGGGGTTGAGGCTGGCGGCGATGATCACGGCCAGCAGGATCAGCAAGAGCGCGTTGGAGAGTTGCACCACTGCGCCCCAGACGACGACCGTGCCCAAACCGATCAGCACGGCGGGCATCAGGTTGACGACTCGGGTTGGCCGAGATTCCACGCCCAATCTTACCGTTTGGAGTGTCATTTCGGCTCAAACGTCACAAACACGAGTTAACTCGAGGCTTCTTGTGACGTTTTTGTCACGCTCTTGTGACGGTGATTGGTTACATTAATGACATCAGGACCTATACCAAAGAGTTGGACCGCCGGTACACTCCAACACAGCCCGATCCCCGAATGAGTCCCACAAGAGATTCCCCAAAAATACCACTGTTCCAAAGCATTCAAGGAGACTTATGAAACGAATCAATTACATGAGGCGAGCCACACAGCGTTTCCTGTCTGGCACCAAATACCGTTCCCCCGTCGAAGCCGTCGAAGCTGGCGTGCGTTCGCTGACCGATTGGGCCGAAATGCTTGCCGAGGAACGCGAGTTTGAAACCGAAGCGAACCGCGACGCCAGCAAACGCTCCCGAAGCGGCATGGTCGCCGCAGGCTGAACCCTCCAAACTCGAGCCGATCTCGAGCGCGGCACGAATCTCAAATCCCGGCATGAAATTGGAGGTTGGTTCAATCCCCTCCAGCCTTGTGTCGGGATTTCAATGTCTCCAGGCGGGCTTTGACCCGTTCCTCCCATCCCTCGCCAGTCGCCCGGTAAAACTCTGGAGTTTGCCCAGATTGCTCAAGTTCGGCGGGCAGGTACGACTGGCGGAACGATCCCTCAGGGTCATCGAAGTAATACGCATACCCGCGACCGTAACCCAGGCTTTTCATGTAGGCCGTCGGCGCGTTGCGCAGATGCAACGGCACGCTTGGTGAGCCCTCTTGGACCGCCTCGAGCGCCGCCTTCCAAGCCGTGTAAACACCGTTGGATTTTGGTGCGAGCGCCAAATACACGACCGCCTGCGCCAAGCACAACTCACCCTCTGGGCTGCCGAGCATCTGCACCGCCTGAAACGCCGCAATTGTCATCTCGAGGGCTCGAGGTTCACCCAGACCGATGTCCTCGCTGGCCATGCGCACGACACGACGCGCCACGTACTCGAGGCTCGCACCGCCCGCGATCATTCGCGCCAACCAGTACAACGCCGCGTCCGGGTGCGAACCGCGCACGCTTTTGTGCAACGCCGAGATCAGTGTGTAAAACTCTTCGCCGCCCTTGTCCATCGCGGGCACTTGCGCCCCCAACGCCTCGCGCACGCTGCCGACATCGATCCGACCCGGTGCGAGGTTCGCCGCGACCTCGAGCGCCCCGAGTGCCCGACGCACGTCACCATCGACTGCGACCGACAGGGCATCAAGCGCCTCACTGTCTGCTTCGACTCCCGGCAGACCACGCGGATCGTTGAGGGTCAACTCGAGCAGGGCACGGATTTCTGGGCTGGCAATCGGCTCGAGCTTGAAGATTCTGGCCCTCGAGCGCAACGCCGGATTGACCTCAAAGCTGGGATTCTCGGTGGTCGCACCGATCAGGATCAGCAAGCCCGCTTCGACGTGCGGCAAGAGCGCATCCTGTTGGGCTTTGTTGAACCGGTGAATCTCGTCGAGAAACAAAACCGTTTTGCGACCGTAATCGCGGTTCTTGCGGGCCACCTCGACCACATCACGCACGTCTTTGACTCCGGCCAGCACCGCCGACAGCGCAAAGAATTCGGCGTTCGCCACGCCCGAGGCCAACCGCGCAATCGTGGTTTTGCCCGTTCCGGGAGGTCCCCACAAAATCAGGCTCGAGATGCGACCGCTTTCGAGCATGCGGCGCAAGGGTTTTCCGGGGCCAACCAGGTGCGTTTGCCCGATCACCTCATCCAGGGTTCGGGGGCGCATGCGTTCGGGCAGCGGCGCGTTCGGGGCGAATAGTGTCACGGCTCGATTCTACCGTGAGGCTCGAACAGTCACGAGTCACAGATCACGGGTGGGTGCAGCCGCAGAATGGGACACGTCTCGACGCAACCCATAAAAAAGTGCGTTTACGACTGGAATCGACTTAATTCCTCTGGTTTCACACTCGAAATTCATCAAATGCTCGAGCCTTGGTTTTAGTACCTCCCCTGCGAAGTAGCGACCATGCCCGCCAGGTGCGTCTT
>JAYURE010000542.1:0-1535 GCA_043756345.1 Deinococcales bacterium
GCCCAGCGTTCCATCATTTCGTCGGTTGCATTCTGGTAGAGCTTGCGTAAGATTCGGGTATTTTTGGTGTCCACGAATGGAATGCCGCCCGCTTCGATGGTTCGGTCGATCAATGCGGTGATCATCGCTTCGGGCACGTCGAAAGTTTCGATCAAAACCCGTTCGCCAGCTTGGAGTTTGGTGGAGTGCGAGATCAGGACATCGGCCAATTTCAGAATGCGCGGGTCGCTCATGGCTCGAGTTTGACACGATTCTGATGGGAATGGCGTGCGCTCGAGATTCCTGTTCTTCGTTACTATTTTTCGGGTGTGAAAATCTGTTCTATAGGCAGCACGAACAGCTTGGAAATTTTGAAGGCGAGCGGCAAACTCGGATCGTACTTTCCAGTCTCGAGCGCGTTGATGGTTTGTCTCGAGACGTTCAATTGCTCGCCGAGTTCGGCTTGGGACCAGCGTTTGACGGCGCGAAGTTCTCGGATGCGATTTTCCATTATCGGCTGTCCATTATTGGTATTTCCGGTCGGTGATGTACCAGCCGATCACGCGCAGAATAATCAGTGCGCCTGCGGCGGCGAACATCGTGGTTTTGGGCAGTCCGGCCAGTTCGAGGAATCCGTAGATCAGTGCGAGCGCGGCGGTGCCGTAGTACGCGAAGACCAGTGCCTCGAGTTGAATTTTGCGTTGCAGTTCGTCCATGCGACTCAGGTTTTGCAACTCGAGGCGTTGCAGGTAGAAGACTGGGATCAGTGGGATCAGGACCAGGGCGTAACGCCACCAGTAGTCTTTACTGGCTGTGACCAGGGTGGGTGTGACGAGCAGGATCAGGAAGTAGACGATCAGGGCGGTTCTGGATTGGCGTGTGGCGGTTGGGAACATGGGGTTCTCCTTTGGGCGGCCTCGAAGTGTCAAGGAAGCTTGACGCGAGCGTAAAGCAGACTTGTCTAAATGTCAAGTTTCATTGACTGAACAATTGGGTCGAACAAGCTCGGCCTTGGAACGCCAGCCGAAACCTGTCTAGCCAGCCCGCTCGAGAACCCTGTTCCCCCTCGAGTACCCTTTTGTCATGAACATTCAAGATTATCCGATGCCGAACGCCCGAGGTCGGTTTGGTCGTTTCGGTGGGCGTTACGTGCCCGAAACATTGATTCCCGCCTTGCAGGAACTCGAGCGTGCCTATGCCGAGGCCAAAGCCGATCCAGAATTCGTGCGCGAATTCGAGACGATCCTGCGCGAGTACGTGGGCCGACCCTCGAGATTGTATTTCGCCAAGAACCTGACCGAACGTTTGGGTGGCGCGAAGATTTACCTGAAGCGCGAGGACTTGAATCACACCGGGGCGCACAAGATCAACAACACGATTGGGCAGGTCTTGCTCGCCAAACGCATGGGTAAAAAACGGATTATTGCCGAGACCGGCGCGGGACAGCACGGTGTTGCCACCGCCACCGCCTGCGCCCTCTTCGGCCTCGAGTGCATCGTCTATCAGGGCGAAGAGGACGTGCGCCGTCAATCCCTGAACGTCTTTCGCATGAAACT
>JAYURE010000543.1:0-4147 GCA_043756345.1 Deinococcales bacterium
AAACAACTTCCGGGTTTGATCTCGAGAAACTTTGTTGTACTGCAAGTTGTTGGTTTGGAAATCGGGAAGTTATTTCATCCCAAGTCCTAAGGCAGTGACGCTCCATCTCGAGACGTTCAACTCGAGGTCCAGTGGTTGTTTGATTTCAGTGCGGCTTGAGATTTACGATTCGAGGCTTATCGCGGAGCGGGTTGCAAGATCGTGATTGCATTGCCGCTCGGGTCCTTGATCTCAAATTCCCGACCCCAAGGCACATTGACCAGTTCACCGACGTTCACACCTTTGGCTTTGAATTCAGCGTGGCTTTCGTCCGCATTCTCGGTGGTCAGAACAAAAGCGACATAATCACCGGCTTGCTTACCAACGGCGTTTTTCTGCGCTTCACTCGAGGCTTTGACCAAACTGAGTTCCGGGTAAAACGTGTCTTTTGGAGCGACCGTGACCCAACGGACTTCGGGGCTGAAGGGAACATCCATGCGCAACTCGAGGCCGAGGGTTTCCTGGTAGAACTTGAGGGCTTCGTCTTGATCGTTGACCAGCACCGTGATGTAAGCGTATCCGTTCAGCATGTTGTTCTCCTTGTGGCGCTCTGTGTGTTTGTTTCTCTTGCGCCTGAACAGAGCTTAAAGGCTGGCGTTTTTTGCCGCTTATCCGAAATTGCTACGTTTTTGGTTTGACTGAAACACTGACTCGAGCGTTCATCCGGTACTGGCTCGGTGAGGCCAGAAACTTTGCTTTGAAACTCCTCGAGAACGTCCCGAGGCTCTCGAACCCCAAATCGAAACAAATGTCAGTCACGTCCTTATCGGTTTCGCGCAACCATTTTTGCGCCAACTCGAGGCGTTTTTGCGTCACGAACTGATACGGCGTGACCTCAAACGATTGCTTGAACACCCGTAAGAAATGATGCGGCGACAGGTTCGCAATGTCAGCAATCGTGAACAGATTGATCTTCTCGAGGTAAGACGCTTCGATGTAATCACGGGCGAGGTGCAAACGCCGAAACAACTCCTCGCGGGTGCTGCGTTTCGCGGCGGGTTGCGCCTCGATCTCCGCGTCCAAATTTCGGTGCAACACCAACAGGCGCTCGAGAATCGGTTGCATCGCCTGCTCGAGCGGATCTTGCGTGACCTCCACCCAGATGAACATGCGCAACCACCCGACCAACTCTGACAATCTGGTATCACGTGGGTAGGTGCGTTCAAAAAACTCGAGCGGCACACGTTTGTTTGGGTTCTCGAGTTGCTGGTCCAATGGCAGCGTTGCGGCACTGTAGACATCCGAGCCCATGCCGCTGCGGAAACGCAGGCTCAAAACTTCGGTGCCATCCTCGATGCCGTGCGTGTGCCGTTGGTTGTCGTTCAGGAGCAGGTAACGTTCCGGCGTGACCGCGAACCTGGCCCGTCCAACCTCGTGGCGTTCGGAGCCACGAAAGACGCTGTAAAGCGATAGCGATGTCGTGTGCATGGGAATCTGCTGCGCGTCACCTCGAGCGTGCAAGAGCAGGTTCATCCAACCGTTCGGGTGTGGCGCATCCAAACTGTGTCCAATCTGGGTTATGGCGGCGTAATCCGTTAAGAACATGCGACCTTTGCGTTTATGGCCAAGGTTCGTTTGGCTCGAGTTTCTTGTTGCTCGAACGGATGTTTCATGCCTTCAATTTGACATGGATTCCCGTTCAATGCTGTCGGGAATGGATGGCAAGCTCGAGGTGGAGGTTCACGCATGAATGACGCATCGCACGATTTTGATTTCCGACCCGGACACTGGCAGATTGACAACGAACGCCTGCTCGAGCGGTTGAACGGTTGTACTACATGGGAGCAATTTCCCGCCACACAAAACGCCTGGATGATCCTTGGCGGCATCGGCAACATGGACGATTTCGTGGCCGAAACTTGGCGGCCCGGATTCATCGGCATGAGCTTGAGGTTGTTCAACCCCGCCACGCAACTCTGGAGCATTTACTGGATGAGCAATCAAACTGGGAAACTCGAGCCACCGGTAGTGGGTACTTTCAAAGACGGCATCGGTATTTTTGAGGGCGATGACATGCTCGAGGGCCAACCGATTCGCGTGCGGTTCACCTGGTCGGGAATCACGGAAAAATCGGCATTGTGGGAACAAGCATTTTCGGAGGATGGCGGCGAAACTTGGGAGACAAACTGGATCATGCGCATGACCCGAATCGCGGAATGACCTCACGCTACCCTCGGATATGCTGAGGCCGTGGCGACCCGATGACAATCACGCGCAACCCATCCCGAACCAGCAAAAGCGTGCTGAGCTTCGACCGTGGCACGCTGATCCTGCACCCGCCACCCTCCAGTGCGGCCTGGGCTGGCGTGGCAATCTGGGATGACCGCATCGAACGATTGCGAGCACCCGCGCATTTGTACCGCACCCTGATCGAAGGGCTCGAGCGTGACGGCGTTCAAGTCGTGGACAAGGCTCGAGGCTACAAGGATTTGAACCTGACGTTCACCGAAACGCGAACGCCGTACCCGCATCAGACCGAAGCGCTGAACGCCTGGACTGGCGCGGGACGGCGCGGCGTGGTCGTGCTGCCGACCGGAGCGGGCAAAACATTTCTGGCACTGCTCGCCATCAAATTGACTGGACGCTCGAGCCTGATCTGCGTGCCGACATTGGACCTGATGCACCAATGGTACGCGAATCTCGAGGCGGCATTTCAGAACCAAAAAATTGGACTTCTGGGCGGAGGTTCGCGCGATTTCCTCGAGATCACCGTTGCCACGTACGACAGTGCTTTTCGCGCTATGGAAAACGAGGGCCAACGTTGGGGCCTGATCGTCTTCGACGAATGCCATCACCTGCCGGGAGAACTGTTTCGCCAAATCGCCGAGTACAGCATTGCCCCGTACCGATTGGGTTTGACCGCCACCCTCGAGCGAGGCGACGGCAAACACCGCGACCTCGAGACACTGATTGGCCCGACCGTCTATTCTGCCCGGCCCGAAGATTTGAAAGGCGGAGCCCTCGCCGATCACGAAGTTCGTCGTGTGCAAGTCGAACTCGACATCCTCGAGCGAGGACGCTATCAACTCGCGCTTGAAACCCGAGATGCGTACTTGAAAGACAAAAAGATTTTTCTCGGGTCACTCGATGGTTGGCGCAGGTTCGTGATGACCAGCGCCTCGAGTGTTACCGGACGCAAAGCCATGCTCGCGCACCGCGAACTGCGCAAACTTGCACTCGCCACCGGAGCCAAAATTCGAGCACTCGACAAACTCCTGATCGAACACACGGACGACCGAATCCTGATCTTCACCGACGACAACGCCGCCGTCTACGAAGTCTCGAGCCGACTGCTGATCCCCGCGATCACGCATCAAACACCGGTCAAAGAACGACACGCGATCCTCGAGAAATTCAAATCCGGCGAGTACCCGGTGGTCGTCACGTCTCGAGTCTTGAACGAAGGTGTGGACGTGCCCGAAGCGAACATCGCCATCGTGCTTTCCGGCACCGGATCGACCCGAGAACACGTGCAACGCCTGGGTCGAATCCTGCGCCCTCGAGTCGGAAAATTTGCGATCCTTTACGAAGTCGTTTCACGCGACACGGTCGAAGAAGGCATCTCCCGGCGGCGCAAAGGCGAAGCGTACCGGACCGATGGCACGGGAGCCTCGTACAAGCCCGAGCCAGAACCACGCGAACCTCTGAAGCCAAGATTGAACTCGAGCCCGTTCGATTTCGCACCGGTTGGCGCGGATGATCTGCCAGATTTTGATGACCTGGGAAAGTTGTAAACGGCTTGGCTCGAGCCTGATTTGTTGCAGCGAAATGGTCAACGACGTAAACGAACAATAATGAATGTCAAAACGGACGTACTGAACATGCCGTGCGACATTTTTGTTCAATTGAACCCGTGTATGTGGTAAAAGATTTCTGTACGCATTCAATCACTGCGTGCCACAGCGATCACTTTACTGTGTGACATCAGGAGTCCTATTCGGAAAGGATGCTTTCGTAAACACCTCACAGAACATGAATGAGACTCGAGGATGGGATCAATATGAAACCCTATCCAATCTTTTCGGAATGTAAGTGTCCTGTGAACCCTGTGCCTGTTTAATGCTGCGTTGTCTGAAGTTCAAATCCGTAGTTCAAATCCGTTGTTTTG
>JAYURE010000544.1:0-12128 GCA_043756345.1 Deinococcales bacterium
CTTCACCCCTACGCAAAGATTGGTTTTTGTAGGGGCGAAGCATGCTTCGCCCAATCGAAGCGAGGATGTATTCACCGTCATCATCCTATTCATGCGCGTTCCCGTTGATTCAAGACGATCACGGCAAAAACACTTCCGGCCAGCATGATGGTCAGCGCATATGGCGCGGCCCCGGCAAACATGGCTTCGCTGGTGAAGCCAAAAATGCGTTTGGCGAGCGTGTCAAAACCAATCGGGGAGAGCAGCATTCCAATCGGCAATTCTTTGAGGCTCGAGACGAAGACGAGGGCGAGGCTCGAGAACAAGCCGCGTTGAATCAATGGCAGGGTCACGCGCACGAAGGCTTGAATTGGTTTGAAGCCGAGACCTCGGGCGGCCTCCTCGAGTTTCGGTGGTGCTTGGTAGAGGGCGCTGCGAATCGGGCCAATCGCTTCGGCCAGAAAATGAATCGCGTAGGCAATCACCAGCAATGCGAATGTTTGGTACAAGAACGGCACGCTGCGTAACGTGAAGAACACGAGCGCCAATGCGAGCGCCAACGGTGGCGAGGCATTGCCGAGGTATGCGACACGCTCGAGCCATTTTGAGGATGGGTTCGGAAAACGCACGCCGAGGTACGCGAGCGGCAAGGCGAGCAGTGCGCAGAGGACTGCGGCGGGTCCGGCGGCGGTGATCGAGTTCAGTAACGCTTCGCCGAGTTTCTCGAGTGAGGTGTTGGAAAGTTGCCCTCTGCCCAGCCAGTACGAAACCGTCAGGATTGGCACACCGAGCGAGGCCGTGCCAAGTGCCAGCACGAACGCAAGTGACGGCCAACGCCAAACGCCGAGACGAATCATGTTTTGCCTGCGGGCCGCACCGGAACCGACCCTCGAGAGTCGCACTCCGGTCAGCAACCGAGCCTCGAGGATCACGGTGGCGATGGTGATGCCGAGCAGCATTAGGGACAACCACGCGGCGTACACCCGGTCGAACGAGGCGGTGTACTGCGTGTAAATCGCGGCACTGAAAGTTTCAAAGCGCACCAGTGAAACCACGCCGAAATCTCCCAGGACGTGCAGCGCGATCATCAGGCCACCGGCGTACAGGGCGGGACGCAATTGTGGCAGGATCACGCTCGAGAAGACCCGCCAGCGCGAATGCCCGAGTGATCTGGCGACTTCCTCGAGGTTCGGGTCGAGGCCGCGCAGGGCCGCCCAAACGTTCAAGAACAGGTACGGAAAGCTGAACAGTGACAGCACACCGACCGCGCCCCAATAGCCGACGGGCCTGGGAAAGTCGATGCCGGTCAGGACGTGAATCACACCGTGTGGTCCGGTCGCGCCGAGCATGGCGAACGCGCCGACGTAACCCGGCACCGCGAGCGGTAGCACACCGAGCAGCACGATCAGGCGTTTGGCGGGCAAATCAGTGCGGGCGAGCAGCCAAGCGAGCGGTAGGGCCAGCAGGCTCGAGCCGACCAGTACTCCGGCGGTCAGTGCCAGCGTGTTTCCCAGCAACTCGAGGGTGCGCCAGCGAAAGACAATCTCGCGCAGGCTTTGACCGTCCGCCTCGAATGCCCGCAGGATCAGGTAGGCGAGCGGCAAAAGCACAAGCAGCGCGGTCAGGCCAGCAATTCCGAGCAACGCCGGTGGCACACCTCGACCAGTTTGGGCTCGAGTGGCAGGTTTTGTGGGTTGTTGAACGAGTGCGCGTTGCAATTCCGACCTCTGCACTCAGGATACTAGGAAATAACCTGGGGCGTATGGCCTTCGCATGACGTTTGACGCGCAAACACCGGTCCTCGAGCCATGTGGACCGGTGTTCAAGGCTTTTGCAGTTGAGCCTCAGTCCAGTATGTTCAGCCCAATTTGTTCAGCCCAAGGTTTGAAATTGCGGCACGTTCGGCTTCCACTCGAGGATGCGTTCGGCCTCGCCAAACAGATCGTACTCGTCGGCGTCTTCAATTTTCACGGTGATGATGTCACCAATCTTGATCTGGCCCGCGAGTTGACCGGCAGCGATGTAAACCTGGCCGTCAACGCCGGGCGCGTCACCCTTGCTGCGTCCGATTAATTTCGTGCCAGGAAGATCTTCTTCCTCATCGTTAAATTCATCAATCACAACCTCGAGTGTGCGTCCAATTTTCTCGAGGTTCTTTTCCAAACTGATTCGGGATTGCACTTCCATCAAGCGTGCGTGGCGTGCCTGTTTCACCTCTTCGGGCACATGGTTCTCGAGCTTATTGGCATCTGCACCTTCAACCTCAGAGTACGTGAATGCACCGACGCGATCCAACCGGGCGGTCTCGAGGAAATCGATCAGCATTTGAAAATCTTCTTCGGTCTCGCCAGGAAAACCAACGATGAAGGTCGAACGCAACACAATTTCTGGGCAGATTTCGCGCCAACGCAGGATCGTCTCGAGTTGCTTGCCCGCGCCGGGACGACGCATGGCTTTCAGGACATTTGGGCTGGCGTGCTGCAATGGCACGTCCAAGTACGGCAAGATTTTGCCCTGCGCCATCAACTGCACAATCTTCTCGACGTGCGGGTAAGGGTAAACGTAATGCAGGCGCACCCATGCGCCCATCTCGCCAAGTTTCGTGCACAAATCCACCAAATGCGAAATGACCTGCTCGCCCTGGAATTCGCTTTCGCGGTGGCGAATGTCCACGCCATAAGCGCTCGAGTCTTGCGCGATCACCAGCAATTCTTTGCTGCCGCCCGCCACGAGCCGGTACGCCTCGTACAAGATTTCGCCCGCATCACGGGAGACTTGCAAACCGCGCAGTTTTGGGATGATGCAAAACGAGCACGTGTGGTTGCAACCCTCGGCGATTTTCAAGTAACTGTAATGGCGCGGGGTCAGTTTGATGCCGGTCGGTAGCAGGGTCGTGAACGGGTTCTCGTCCAGCGGGATTAAATCGTGAACCGCCCGCATCACACCGGCAACATCGCCGGGACCGGTGACACTCGAGACGTTCGGATGACGCGCCATGATCGTCTCTGGACGCTCGCCCAGGCAGCCGGTGACGATGACCTTACCGGACTGCTCGAGGGCTTCGCCGATTGCGCCCAAACTCTCTTCAATTGCGGGCGTAATGAAGCCGCAAGTGTTGACCACAACGACTTCGGCATCCTCGTAAGACGGCGCGATCTGATAGCCCTCGGCACGAAGTTGCGTCAAGATGCGTTCGCTGTCCACCAACGCCTTCGGGCAACCAAGGCTAATGAATCCGATTTTTCTCGAGTCGGTTTGAGGATTGGGTTGATTAGATATTGGCAGTAAGGCAGTCACAGGTTCTCCAAGTGCGGTGTTCAATCATGGGGTTTCAAAAAGAATCTTCACGGTTCAGACCTCGAGCCGCGAAGAAGGATAATACCGGGTTTTGTACCTCGTTTGATCAAACCCCGCTTGATCTGATTAAGGCAAGCGAACGGTCGCTGGGGTGGCCTTCGTGCCCAATGCGCCTCGAGATTGCCCGCCGATGCTGGCAACAATCAAATCGGGACGGCCCGCCCGGACTGAAACGGGGCCGGGGAAATTCTTGACCGTGCCTGCGGCTGGAATGCCCTCATACAGGCGTTTGCCGCTCGAGTCGGTGATGCGAACCCAACTTGCCCCTTGGAAGGTCAGGGTGATCTGTCCGGCGGTCGCACCTGGTGTGGGTGTCGTGCCAGAAGGCTGATTCGCTACCAAGCTGGCGGCGTAAGAACGGTTGCTGCTCAAATCCACAGTTTTAACCGATGCCTTGTACCCGGTCAGTTCAACCCGCAATTCTCGGCTCGAGCCTGCCGTCACGGGTGCGTTCACGAGTGGTGTCACACCGATGCTGATGCCATCCAACAGTACGCTTGCACCTTTTGGTGTACTGCTTACAGATAGGTTGACCGTGCCAACCACTGCGCTCGGATCGGTGGTGTTCGGGTCTTGAACTCCGGCATTCGGATCGGTCCCAGCCGTGGCTGCCGGATCGCTGCCCGAGGGAGCATCTGGTGTGGTTCCGGGCGGATCGGTCACACCTGTTGGCGTGCCGGGTGCTTGCACCGTTGTTGGATTCGTGACCGCCTGCGACCGCAAACTGACGAACAAGTAAGCGGCAATCAGGGCCAATGCTGCCAAGCCCAAAGCGATACCGCCCATCGAGAGTCCAACCGAGGGTTTGGTTTCAATCGTGCGCCTCGAAACGGCAACCGCCACCGCTGATGGGGCCGGAGTGCTCGGAGCGCCACGTCGAAAAGCTTCAAGAACCGGTTCGACCGGCAGGCCAACCGCCTGAGCGAAAGCACGCAAGTACGACTGCACGTAAATCGGTTCAGGCAGACGGGCAAAATCTCCCGCTTCGATGGCCTCGAGCGCCGCGACCCGAACTCGGGTTTGATCGGCGAGCTGACTGATCGTCAAGCCTTTTGCTTCACGCGCCGCTCGCAATCTTGAGCCGATATTGTTTCGATCAAAAGTTTCAGGCCCCGAACCTGGCGTGCTTGGGTCGTTTGCCGGTTCGGTCGCGGGTCGTTGGTCTTTTCGTGGGACGGTCATCTATTCACCTTGTCTTTGCAGCTTACTCTGGAATTGATGTGAACACCAGACTTGCACAATCAAACTGAGCTTAAGTCGAGCAAAACAACACAAATGGCTCGAGTTATTCATCTCGAGCCATGATTTTCTCAAACGAAGATGATTCAAACGTGCCCGAGCCTGTAGGTTCATTCAAACGTAACGGTGTAATCGTACAAATCTGGACCACCGGGCATCGATTGCACATCACACTGTGGCAATTGAGCCTGAATCCGTTGCGTTAACGCCTCGAGCACGTCCGGCACAATGTTCGGACCGGTGAAAATTGTGATGATTTCCTGCGCCGCGTATGAGCCTTTGAGCATCTCGAGCACCGCATCTTCTGGCGTGCCACCGTTGTAAATCAGCACATCGTCGCGCAGGCCGATCACGTCGCCCTCGGTGATGTTGCGCCCATCAATCACGGTGGTTCGGCTGGCCCGTGTGACCTCGAGTGTCAGAACGCGGGTTGAAGCCTCGAGCATTTCTGTGGCGAGGGTTTGCGCGTCGGATTCAGCGTTGAAGGCGAGCGCCGCACCTAAGCCTTGCCCCATCGTGCGGGTCGGTACAACGATCAGTTTTTTGTCTTCACTGATTTCGGCGGCTTTCTGTGCAGCCAACAAAACGTTTTTGTTGTTCGGCAAGACCATCACGGTGTCTGATTCGACGCTGCGGGCCGCATCCAAAATATCCTGCACGCTAGGGTTTTGCGTTTGACCACCGGAGACGATTCGCGCCCCGTAAGAGCGGAAGACCTTGACCAACCCGTAACCAGAGACGACCGCCACCATCGCGTTCGCGGCAGTATCGGTTCTCGAGGCGGCACCGGCCATTGCCAGGATTTCCGTGTGCTGCTGGCTCATGTCTTCGACTTTGCTGCGCACCATCTTACCGTACCGGGCAACGGTCGCCAGAAGCGCATCGGGATCGTCGGTGTGAATGTGACCCTTCACAAAGCCTTCGGCCCCAACCACCAGCAGCGAATCCCCAAAGCTCGAGACGAGTTCACGGATTTCGGCGACCGGCTTGACCACATTCTCAAGCAGGAATTCGGTGCAATACCCAAACTCCTCGTTCTCGAAAGCCTCTTGCGCGTAAGACTCAATCACCGGAGCGGGCGGCAGTTCGGTCCCTTCAAGTTTGGCGAGCACACCGGTCAGGACGTGCAAAAAGCCTGCGCCACCAGAATCGACGACGTTCGCCTGCTTGAGTTGCGGCAGCAATTCGGTCGTGCCTTTCAGACTGATCTCGCCAGCCTCGAGCGCGAGTTTTAAGAGTTCGGTGAAGCTCAAGCTTGGATTGGCAGTCATTGCGGCCCGAGCGCCCTCGGCGGTCTGACGGGCCACGGTCAGGATCGTTCCCTCGACCGGTTTCATCACGGCGGCGTAACCGGATTTCGCGGCCTGCTCGAGCGCTTGGGTCATGGTCTCGGCATTCAAAACCGATTTTTCACGCACGATTTCGGCAAACCCCTTCAAGAGTTGTGAAAGGATCACGCCAGAATTTCCTCGAGCACCCAACAAAGATCCGTAAGCGACGGCTCGAGTGACCTCGCTCATTTGGCTGCGATCCGCGACATCCAACTCGCGGCGCACCGATTGCATCGTCAAGTGCATGTTCGTGCCAGTGTCACCATCCGGGACCGGGTAAACGTTCAAGGCGTTGACTTCATCCTTGTAAACGCCCAACCAATCGGTGGCATACAAAAAGCAATCTGCAAGTTGAGCACTCGAGAGTTCGCTGGTATTCACGGGGTTACTCACGGTTGGCCGCCTTTGCACGTTTGGCTTTCGGCGCGTTCGCACCAGGTTTGGAAACCCCAACCACATGCACCCGCACCGCATCGAGTTCGATACCCGCGAAGGTTTTGGCGGCATACTGCACGCGCTGGCGCACGCCCTCGGCGACCGCATTGATGTTCGTGCCGAAGGCCACAACCACGTGTAAATCCACGCCGCGTTTTGGGCCATCACCGATCACGACCACGCCATCTCGAGCTTGCGCCCGACCCAGGATCTTCTGAATGCCCTCTTTTAAACTGGCCGGAGCCATGCCGACCACGCCGGGAACCTCATGAGCCGCCAGACCGAGCAGGCTCGCCAAGGCATTTTCAGTGACGGTAATGGTGCCCTTCATACAGGCCTCGAGAATGCAGCGAGAACCACGCCGCGATTGGATTTGTTCATGCGCAGGAGTATAAACCGTGAATTCAAGGTTTGGACAGACAATTCTCAAGCCTGCTCATCGGCTCGCGCTATACTTGGACCGGCTTGGCCCCTTAGCTCAGATGGATAGAGCAAGTCCCTTCTAATGATTAGGTCGCGTGTTCGAGTCACGCAGGGGCCACCAAGAAAAAACTGTGTAGCACGAGTGAAAATGACGAACGCCTCGAGATTATTCATGCTCGAGGCGTTCGTGTCCTACCGTTCCTGTTTTGGCTTTAATTCACCATCGGTGAAATCATCACCTTTTGAGGGATGGAAACCTCGAAAAAATCAATCACATGCTCGCGTTTCTCAGACTCGAGCACATGCTGGCAAACCCGGAATATCTTTGAAAAACCGGAATGCAGGACGGTCTTGCATTCGGCTTTGTCCATGTAATGCGTGGTCACGAAAACAGTCGTACCTTCGACATAGGTGTAGATCGCGTCCCACCATTCGCGCCGCCCAACCGGATCGAGCCCAGCGGTCGGTTCATCCAGGAAAATCAATTTGAGTTCGTGAACAATCGCTATTCCAATGCACAAACGTTGTCGCCAACCACAAGAAAAACAACCGGCGAGCGTTTGACGAAACGGGGTCAAAGCGGGCTTTGAAGACAAGGTTTCCTCAACACTCAACTTACCGTAGACGCTCGCGCCCTGATTGGCGCAACCGATTCTGAATTTCACCACATCAGGATTATCGAGGCCAAAACCGGCAACGATTGCCGATCCGCTCGAGGGTCGCAGCGCACTGCCAAGCATTCGGATCGCGGTGGTTTAACTGTCTTTGACAAGAGCGTAACGCAACGACACGCAATGAAATACCCTCTAAAAATCATCAACAAGACCCTTTGTTGAAAATGAGCTTCGATTCAAAATCGATCCTCCTCAAGGGTTCCGCAAATCAGGATTTTTTGACCCTCGAGCCGAAAACACCCAAATGCAAAAAGCCTGTCATTGACAGGCTTTTTTGTGGTGGAGGTGGAGAGATTCGAACTCACGACATCTCGCTTGCAAAGCGAGCGCTCTCCCACTGAGCTACACCCCCGCGACAGGTAAGGTATCAGGCTTCTGCGAGAACGTCAAGCTGAATCTTGGCTCACAGATCATTTTCGTTGGCGATTCAGGCTCGAGGGTCAAAAATTGTGGGTTTCACCTGTGCTTGAGGGTATTTCGTTTACACTCATTTCAGAGAATGAAAACAAAAGGCCACTTTCAGCATCGCAGGCATTGGACTCGAGTGTGTCTGATCGGCGCGTTGATCCCATGTCTTTTTGCTGCGGCGTGGACGGCTGTGCCGGTACATGGTCGCGCCACTTCTGGTGTGGACGTGCCGATCTTGGAGGCAGGGCAGGGTCAGCAGGAACCGGTCGGTGTGCCCGCCGTGCCTGGTCCGAGCCAGCCGGTGTTGCCACCGTTGATCGCGGATTTCCCTGATGTTGGAGTCTCGAGTGCGCCGGAACTTGCGGGCCGTTGGACGCCTCCGAAGCGTTGGCCGGTCGTGGCGATCAATTTGGCGGTCTTGCCGAATGGGATGGTCTTGTCGTGGGGTACGGGCGATCCTGGTGGCAAGTCAACGCTGGCGGACGTCTGGGACCCGGTACGAAACCTGCATTCATCCGTGCGCAGTTCAGAGACGGATTTGTTTTGTGCCGGGCAGTCGTTTCTGGCCGATGGTCGTTTGCTGATCGCTGGTGGGCATCTCGTCAACTCTGATGGCAGTGATCACACCACGTTTTACGATTACCGCAGCAATTCGTTCGCTCGAGGGCCAGATTTGAATGCGGGCCGTTGGTATCCGAGCGTGGTGACGCTGGCTGACGGTCGGGCGTTGGTGCTGGGCGGGCATGTGCTGGCGAACAAGAATACAGGCTTGCAGCCGACGTACAATCGTTTGCCGCAGGTCTGGCAGGGCGATAAATGGGTCAATTTGTCTGCCGCGAACGAGGCGGTGAACAATGGCTATTACCCATGGATTCATCCGACTCCGAGCGGTGACGTGATCGTGACCGGGCCGGAACCGGAATTGGCCCGATTGAACTTGACTGGCGATGGTGCGTGGACGCGGCTCGAGGTGCCGCGTGATGGCGTTTCGCGTTTGTACGGCAATTCGGTGCCGTTCGCGCCAGGGCAGGCGTTGATCGTTGGTGGTGGCGATAGCTCGAGCGTGAACATCGTCGATTTTCGTGTCTCGGGCGAGGAGAGCGTTGTACCGAACGCTCCGATGGCCGTAGGAAGGTTGTATCAGAACAGCGTGCTCTTGCCAACCGGTGAGGTGCTGGTCGTGGGTGGTCAGGCGAAGTATTTCAATGGGGATCGCAACGCGGTATTACGGCCCGAGAGTTGGAGTCCAATCTCGAGACAGTTCACGCCTCGGGCGGCGCAGCAGATCATGCGTTTGTACCATTCGACGGCGGTCTTGCTGCCGGACGGTCGGGTGCTTTCGGTGGGCGGTGGGGCCGGTGGGAATTTCTCGGCACGGTTCAACGCCGAGATCTTCACGCCCTGGTATCTGTTCAAACCAGATGGTTCCGGGCAGTTAGCGCAACGTCCCAGCATTCTCGAGGTGCCAAACGTGCTCGAGTACGGGCAAGCGTTTCGCTTGGTCAGCCGTAAGGCGAAACAGATTTCGCGGGTGACATGGATTCGTTTGCCTGCAACCACGCATGCGGTTGATAGCAGTCAACGTTTTTTTGAGATTCCGGTGCAACGTTCGAGCAGCGCCCCTGATGTCTTGAGATTGGTTGCGCCAAGCGACGCGAACCTGATGCCGCCCGGTCATTATCTGCTGACGATCATTGATGGCAACGGCGTCCCGAGCGTCTCGAGGATCGTGCAATTGGTTTTTTCTGGTGCGCGAACCCAGGCACCTGGTTTGAAGCTCAAGCGATCCCGTTGAGCGGCTCACTGGCTCGAATTTAACTGGCTCGAGTTTGACTGGCTCGAGTTTGACCAGTATCCTTTATTGAGAATCAATTCTCAGGAGGATGGGATGCAACACAAAACGCTTTTGTCGATACTGATCTCTGCATTGACCATGACCAGCCTCGTTTTGGGTCAAACAACCCGCCTACAGGTCGCCACCAGCTTCAGCATCCTCGAGGACCTGGTGCGCAACGTCGGGGAAGATCGGGTTCAAGTGCACAGCTTCGTGCCACGGAATGGCGATTCGCACAGCTTCGAGCCGGGCACGCAAGATGTCAGAACGCTTTCTCAGGCCAAAGTGGTCTTCATCAATGGCCTCGGACTCGAGGCTTGGTTTGAGAAACTGATCTCAATCGCCGCCAGCAAAACCAGTGTCATCACCCTTTCCGACGGCCTGAAACCGCGCCAATCTCTCGAAGGTGGTCAACGCATCACCGACCCGCACATGTGGTGGGATTTGACACGCACGCAGGCTTACGTGACCCGCATCGCCAAAGCACTTGAGACGGCAGATCCAACGGGCAAAACCATTTATGCCAGCAACGCCAAAAAGTACAACGCCGAACTGATCAAACTTGATGCTTGGGCCAAACTCGAGATCGCAAAAATTCCGGTCAGCAAACGCAAACTTGTCACCAACCACGACGCGCTCGGGTACTTTGCGGCACGGTACGGCTTTGTGATCATCGGTGAGGTCATCCCCAGCCTCGGCACAGAACAGGCCCCGAGCGCCAAAGACCTCGCCGCACTCAGCCGCACCATGAAACGCGAAGGCGTCAAAGCCATCTTCACTGAAAACATCATCAACCCAAAACTCGCCCAAACCCTGGCAGACGAGACAGGCGCAAAAGTCGCCCCGCCGCTGTACACCGATTCGCTCGGGCTACCAGGCACGAGTGGCGACACGTTCAACAAAGCGTTTCGTTACAACGTCAACACTATTGTCAACGCCTTGAAATAGGGCAAGGAAAAGGACAAAGGTGAAAGCTTCGAGCCTTTCCTTTCCCTTTCACCTTTTGGCTTTCACCCGTTCTAAAAGCTTGTCACGCGGTAATTGAACTCGCCATCGTCATGAAACAACATGTCCAAATACTGGCGTTTCTCGAGCGCATCGATCATTGCAAAGCCGTGTTCCTCGTTGATGTGAATACCATCTGGCATGACGGTATGACCATAGACGCCAAACTTGTGGCCAGCATCGTGCACGAAGTACGGACGCTCATGCCACCAGTGCTTCGCATCGCGGTCGGCGTAAAAGAAATCATCGAAGCTCGCCATGCCCGGGGTTGGACCAGCGTGCGAGAAATGCACACCATGCAAACGCACCTCCGGCAACCACTTGCGCATCCAATCGGCCAGTTCGTCCGGTAAACGCACGCCGCCGTGCTCCTCGTCGAACTCAACGTGTTTCAAACCGGTCGCTGTGCCCAAAACGTGCTTGTGATTCAATGCCGAGGCGTCATGGTTTCCCATCAGGATCGTGACGCCACCCTCGCTGGCTTCGACAAAATGCCGCAAGCGCTGCAACTCACGCACTTGGGCTCGAGCCGCAGAACGCAAATGTTCCGGGTTCTTCCAATCAAATGGCTCGCGGCCCGTGAGTTTCTCGTAGGTCTGAATGTTTTTGGGGTGCACCAGATCGCCAATCAGGATCGCACGGTACTGCCCATCCAAAACCGGTCCGGTCGGATGACCATCCGAATCCATGATCTGCGCGGCCTTCAATGCCGCCCACAAACGCCCAAAATCGGCGTGAACATCACCAATGGCCGTGACTTTCAGCACGTGCAGCCTTGAGGTTGGGTTTTAGCGGGTAAGGAGGAATGCTTCATGAGTCTCATGTCAGGATAGCCAAAACGTGTTCTCGGGCTGGGTTATTGCGCACAGTGCCCAATCTCGAGCAGACGCTATCAGTCCGAGAGGGTTTTCGCGGTGAGGTTTCCCGCATCGATGAGAGCAGAAGACAGTAAGAGAAAAGGAAAGATCAAAGTAAAAGCCTCGAGCCCTTACTTTCTTCTTTAATCTTTCCCCTTTCATCTCCGATCTTCCGGGACTCGAGACTGCCAACCACACGCTATGCTCGAGCCGATGCCGTACAAGCTCAAACCCTGGCAATGGGCGCTCGTTGGCGTGGTCTTCAGCATTTACTGTGTGCTGGCCACATTCGGGATTTACGGCGGTTTCTATTTGGGCGTCCCGCCTTACACGCCCGCATTCTTGAACCACACGCGACAGAACATCACTCAAACGATCACGCTCGAGCGTCAAACCCTACTGCGATTGGTCGGGAATGTCCGTGAAGGCCGAGTCGAAGTCAAACTGAACGGCAAAAGCATCGCCGTGCTGCTCGGGCAGGTCAACCAAACCGTGCTGCTCGAGGCTGGCAAGTACGAACTGCTTTTAGAGAATCAGCAGAGCACCGGGGACATCAGTTACAGGCTCGAGTGAACCCTCGTCGTGC